>JARRKF010000304.1:0-3841 GCA_037388405.1 Ignavibacteriaceae bacterium
AATTTACCCACCCCTGAGTAAGCGGATTGTACCAAACATTGAGTGAAGCACATGGAGCACAAGATGCATTAGTGAATCTTTCTACCAGCGATAGCTTGTCATATGCGTTCGACTGTGAAATAAACGCTAATGCCAATAAAATAAATAAAGCTTTTTTCATAATTACTCCATCTATATTGTGAATGACTAATTTTTTAATTATTAATTTGTAATACTTTATTACTTCAATAAATTCATTTTTTTAACAGAAGAAAAGTTACCGGCTACCATTTTATAAAAATATATTCCTGAAGATAAATCTTTAGCATTAAACGAAACTTCGTAAGTGCCTGGCTCTTTAACTTCATTTACCAGCACAGCAACCTCTCTTCCGATGATGTCATATACTTTTAATGTAACTTGAGAACTTTTTGCAACCTGAAGTTTAATTAGCGTATTAGGATTAAATGGGTTTGGGTAATTTTGATAAAGTTCAAATGATGATGGTATTTGACCGGATTGATTTTCTTCGACACTAACAGGAGTTTTCAACCAATCAATTAAACGCTGAGCAAATAATTCCCGTCTTTCAGCAAGAGCAATAGTTTCAAATCCAAAAGTTGTAAATATTACCTTCCCCGACAATCCATGAACAGATCTTATACCTGGATGATCGTCTGGTTTAAGCCAAAGGGCAAGAATGTTTGCACTGTTCATTCCATTAGCACTGATCTGATTAACATAGTGACCTGCCGAATGATTAATAGTATTTGCACCTGTTCCCCCGGTCAGATTAGTCATTCCTAAATCATTAGTAATTGGATCACCATCTACTCCGAGGGTTATGGTAGCAGAATGTTCTCTCAAAACATAATCCGAATGCAAATAGTTTGTGAAAAAGTCCATACTTTCCGTCGAATAAAACGGACTTGTTGGATCGGCAAGTTGATATGCAATATCTACACCATTTAGATATAAACTTCCTCCGTTATCAAGAAATGTTTTTAATAAATTCATCTCATCACTATTAAGTGCCGGTTCAGTAACACCAGTATTCCATATCAAAACATTAAAAGAATTTGCACTGCTTGCGTTTTGAATTAGGTACTGACTTGGAATAATTCCATAATCTGCAGTCATACTTTGCAATTCGTTTTCAATATATGTTTCATAATTAGCACCACCGTCATCAGCAACTACGAGTACGTCAAGATCAAATGTAGTAAATTTGAATTCTACGTTACCGAATGATCCCTGATTTGAAATAAATTGAACAGTCGTGAGCCCATAACCACTAAACGAATTAGCATTAACCTGAACTTGAATTTCTGTTGAATCACCAGGATTTACTGTAACAGTATCACTTTCTCCCAAGTTAAATGTTCCATTCGCGGTAGTAAATGTCTGCAACCAGCCTGAAGGTCCGTTAAAATCTAAATTAATATTATATGTGTCCGGAAATAATCCAATGTTCTTTATATAAGCCGTATAAGTTGCGGTCTCTACGGATGAGCCAAAATAATATTTATCCTGAGTAGTAATTGTGGCCATATAATTCTGGTTAAGATCAAACATAGTAGACTGATAGACAGTTCGATTATTATCATCCTGAACGAATGCTACAACTCTTATACTGTCTAAATTTACTGCCTGTAAAAATTCAGCAGTGGGAACATACTGCAGGTTAACCATAACCGAATCTCCCGGGTCCGGAACTGTAAATGTGGTACCCACCGCATTAGGTAACATCTTACGGCAGATACTGTAAAATTCTGTCTCGCCATTACCACCGGGGGGAGTAGAGTAAGAGACTGTTTTTTCTGTAAGTGCTACTCTTAATTTTACATTACCAAACGTCGTAACATCGTTTGGGTCTCTAAGTATTTTAACTCCTACTTCTATAAGATTGTTTGAAATAACACCCTGCGAAACAACAATTTTAAAGGGTGAAAACTGCGCGTTACCATTTGTTACGGCCGAAACAAACGCAGCCTGAGTTTCAGAAATCTGTACACCATTAATATCTATCCACGGTACATAATTACAACCATAATAATTTGTCCTGGTTGTATTATCGTTCAAGTTAAGCAAGTACATCGGGTCGCCGGCTCCGGGCCACCAAACATTGTATACTATGTGAGAAATTTGACCAGAGTTAACATAATTGTGTGTGGTCGCCGTGTACCAAGCAGCATTTAGCTGTGCACAAGGGCCACATGATGCGTTAGTAAATCTTTCAACCAATGATAGTTTGTCGTAAGCATTTAGACTAGAAATAAACCCCACAAATAATAAAAGAAGTAATGTTTTTTTCATTTTTACCTTTTCATTTAATTTAATAATACACTGAATTTATTTATAAATTAAAAAAGCAGTTTTCTATGCCTTATTTTAATCACGATGATAATGAATATGATTCAAATTCATCAACAAGTTCTTTTCCAATATCGTATATATCCTGTCCCTGATCCCATAAGTAGTAAAAAAGCATACTGCATGCTTCAGCAAGCTGTTTATGTTCAATATATATCATTGTGAGTTCGTTGGAAACAGGAACGGGTTGTTCAAGAGCAAACATAACTTTCTCCTGATCGAATACTAACATTTTTATTGGGAGTCTTTCTACTACTCTAGCCTGCTGCCCGAGTTTTAAAGATTTCTTTACCGAATTCAGAAGCCAATTAACTTCTTTAAGTTCTTTATATTCATAAATATCTTTACAGGAGCCCCCTCTTTTCAATAACTTGAATTCTTCATCTTCCTGTTCGCCTAATCTATCGGAAGTATCACATGCGTAAGGTCCTTTATTAAAAGTCAACATTTCTCTTTTTGTGCTTCGAACACAGGTAGTATATCTTTTATGAATTTGTGTTTTATCTTTCATCACATCTATGAATTCAAGAGGATTGACTATTGATTTACTATTTTTGAATATAGGTGTAAATACCTCGGAGACTTGTTTTATTAATTCTTCCTTTCTCTGCAGGTCTTTTTTGTATGAATCCAATACCCGCTCCATCGCCACCTTTGGTTCAACAGCTTCGTAAAGTTTCGGTGTGAATACATCGGATACCTGTTTTATTAATTCCTCTTTTCTCTGAAGGTCTTTTTTATACGAATCCAAAACCCGCTCCATCGCTACCTTTGGTTCAACTGCTTCATAAAGTTTATTTCTTCCCAGTTTTTTCTCAATACAAATATTTCTGCTCACAAGCTTATTTAAAACTTCATAAATTTTTGTACGCGGAATATTTACTGCTTCCTGCAGCTCCATTACAGTAAACATTCTTCCACTTAAAAGAGTAATGTAAACTTTGGCTTCTCTTTCGGTGAGCCCGATTTCCATAAAGGACTTAAGGTATTCTGAAGTATCCATAGCAAACTATCTTTGTTTGTTACCTTTAATTGGGGGTAAGAATTAATAAATTTTACCCCGCTGGGGGTATAAACTAATTATCGTTTACATATTTTCCAATAGGAAAAAGTTAATAAATGAAAATAATGCTGATTTCAATAAAAAAATAAATAAAAATTGTTCTATTTATTCGAAGGTGGAGCCTGTTTGGTAAACTTGTTTTGTCACTTTATCTTGCACAAATGTGACAACGTTTAGATTATTGGAATTCCAACCAGAATTAACTGTAATCTGATATTGATAGCTCTCTTCACCATTTTGTTCTAATGTGCTCAAACTTTGACCATCATTGCTTGGCAGCATTTTCCTCAAAACGTCATAGAATTTTGTCTCACCATTCGATCCCGGAGGACTTGAAAATTCAATATCAGTCTCAGTCACCACAGTATGCAAAACTAAATCGTTGTAACTTATAGGTGTAGTATCTAAATAAAGATCGTAATTTAA
>JARRKF010000305.1:0-3028 GCA_037388405.1 Ignavibacteriaceae bacterium
GTCGGAATTAAAAAAAGATATTTTAATTCCGACGTTGAAATTCCTATTAAATTTGAAAACTCAGCATGATGCGGAGTCAGCACACAATTTTTCAAATTTAGTTTTTTATATCTACCATTTCCCAAAGCAAATACTGCATCAGCATCAATTACAGTTTTCTTAGGTTTATAATTTTTTAACAGCGTCAATACAGCTTTCTGAGTTTCTTTATTTCTTCCAAGTCCAGGACCAATTGCGACAACATCAGCCCATTTAATTCTTTCTTTCAATTCATTCAGATTTTTTTCTGAAAGGAATTCTTTCCCGGAATCTTCATAAGTAGTAACTACAACCTCACCTAATTTTTTATGAACAAGCCCGCGAACAGATTTTGGAAAGGCTAGAATTGAAGCACCTGCTCCAATTTTTAAGGCAGACGTTGATGTTAAAACAGCAGCGCCGGGTAATGAACCTGAACCAGCAATTGTAAGTACTTTTCCGGCAGAATACTTATGAAGATTCTTGGCCTTAACTGGTAAACCTAATAAAGCGTCTTCAGGTTCAACCAGGAATTCGGTTGGAGAAAACCTGTCGTAGAGTAAATCAGGAATACCAATTCCACCTTTTTCAACTTCACCAGCAAAAACATAACCGTCATTGAAGAACAAACCTTTTTTTAATTCCCCGAGTGTAATTGTTAAATCTGCTTTGAATGAATCATCTGCATAACCTCTGTCTGCATCCAATCCTGTCGGAATATCAACTGCAACTTTAATTGCTTTTAACTTATTTAAGTAATTAATTATTGTTGGATACGGTTCCTTAAGTTTACCTTGAATACCGCTTCCGAGCATGGCATCAAAAATAATGTCACATTTTTTTAGAACATTTAAAGATGAAGATGACATATACTTCTTGAAAAGAACTCTTTTATCTTTCAGTGATAATTTCTTCAACGTGTTAAAATTGAATTTGCAGTCTTCTGACATTTCTTTTTCATTTCCCAGATAAACAAAAACGATTTCATATCCTGCATTATAAAAATGCCTTGCCGCTGCAAAACCATCTCCACCATTATTTCCTTTACCACAGACAAATCCAATTTTAGGAGAAGATAAATGTTCAATCCTCTTAAAAACTCTTTGAAAAATCTCACGGGAGGCGTTTTCCATCAAGACTAATCCGGGAATACCTATCTTTTCGATAGCGTACTCATCTATATCTCTTATTTGTTTTGTAGAATAAAGCGGAATCATTTTATTCAGAATAAAAAAATATTATTTAACAAAAAAGTCAGTTAGACACAAATTAAAGATATGAAAGAATCAAATCCAGTAAAGAACCGGGTAAAATTCCTAGGATGATTACCAGCAAAACCGAAATTATTACACCAAGCATTCCAGTAAAACTTTTTGCTGGAAGTGTTTGCTGGTCACCTTCACGGAAATACATCAATACTACTATTCTCAAGTAAAAATAAACACTAATAACACTCGAGATAATTCCAATAATTGCCAGCCAGGTTAAACCACTTTTAATAGCTGCAATAAAGACATAGTATTTTCCGAAGAAACCAGCCAAAGGTGGAATCCCAGCTAACGCAAACATAATAATGGAAAGTAAAGCAGCCAGAAAAGGTTTGCGTGAACCAAGTCCTGCATATGAATCAATTGACAAATTAGTATCGTTCTCCCCTTCAACTAAAGATACTATTCCAAAAGCTGCAAGGTTCATAAAAGTGTAAGCTGTTAAATAAAAAATCACACCAGCGATTCCGGTCGGTGTTCCTGCAGCTAATCCGATTAATAGATAACCTGCATGCGCAATTGAAGAATAGGCAAGCATTCGTTTAATATCGCTTTGGGCAATTGCAACGATGCTACCGAACAGCATTGAAAATACTGCAAGTACTGATAAGTAAGGAAGAAATAATGTCTGATTTTTTCCTGAGAATAGAGCGGTTAAAGTTGCGATGATAGCAGAAAATGCAGCAGCTTTGCCAATGGTTGAAAATAATCCTGAAATAGTAGTTGGTGCGCCTTGATAAACATCTGGAACCCACATATGAAATGGAAAAGCTGCGATCTTAAATGAAAATCCAATAAGAAATAGAAGTATTCCAACTAAAAAAATAATATTTGTTGAATACTCCGGAAATCCTGCAGTGATCACTTCAATTGAAGTAGAATGGGCAGAACCATAAATAAGTGCAATTCCGTAAACCAGAAAACCCGTAGCAAACGCACCAAGTAGAAAATATTTCAGGGATGCTTCAATAGCTTTCTCTTTTTTTCTGTTAACCCCCGCAAGCACATAAAAACTAACAGACATTATTTCGAGTCCCAGAAAAATCATAAATAAACTTTTTGCACCAGCCATCATCATCATTCCTAAAACCGAACTCTGAATCAGAATGTAATATTCTCCGTAATTCATTCCGTATTTTTTTACATAATCAACTGAGAGCAAACAAACTAAAGCTGCACCAACGTTAAAGAGAAAATAAAAAATATTAGTCTTGCCACCTGTAGAAAGCATATCCTGCAGAACGATTGATTGCTGCGAGACAGTTAGGAGAGAATAAAATCCAGCTGAAAGAAAAATTAAAATTGAAAACCATGGTAAAACGGATTCACTTTTTTGTGAATACATTTCTATAAATACTGAAAGAACAATTCCGCTTCCAACAATGACAAGCGGAAGAATATTGTAAAACTCTTGAATATTAGTAAACATTTTTACTCTATAAAAATTTGATTTTCGCCTAATTTTTCAATTCTTAATTGATGATTTTCTTCAGGATGAAGAGCCAGCGATATATGATTTTTTATATTGAAAACGTCTTTACCCTTTTCAACAACAATCATTTTTATCGCTTCATATTTTGTAACAACTTCAGCTAAATCCTTATAATCGTGAAAGTATATCTCCATAAAATCATCATTCTCTGAAACATGAACTCCTTTATGAGATGGACTGAAATCGGTGATTAAATCATTTTCTATATTTAATTTGATAAGGTGACAGCTAAATGGCAGAAGTACACGAT
>JARRKF010000306.1:0-8434 GCA_037388405.1 Ignavibacteriaceae bacterium
ATTCAACACTACCGCGCATTTAAAATATTGGAATGAATTTGCTACAAGTTATCAGCCGCTGTTGTTTCATTTCGTTGCTATCTTTTTAGCAGCGGTCGTAATACTAAGGGGTGTTACAATGGGGATAGAAAAAGTAACTAAAATACTAGTCCCTTCTCTGCTTATTATATTAATAATACTTTTTATCAGAGCAATTACTCTTCCGGGTGCTATTGATGGAATAAAATATTTTTTTACTCCTGATTTGAATGTTATTCTGGATTACAAAGTTTGGCTGAATGCACTCACACAAAATGCATGGGATACCGGAGCCGGTTGGGGCTTAATCTTAGCTTATGCAATCTATATGAAAAAAAGAGAAGATATTTCTCTTAACGCCGCACTAATAGGATTTAGCAACAACAGTGTTTCATTGCTGGCTGGTATTACTATTTTTTCTACTGTTTTTGCTCTTGGTTCTGTAGATGCGATGCAGCAGATTTCACAGTCTGGTCCCGCAAATACTGGATTGACATTTATTTATCTACCACTGCTTTTTACAAAACTTTCCGGAAGCAACTTAATCAATACAATTTTTGGTTCTCTATTTTTTGTTGCGTTATTTTTTGCTGCATTTACATCTCTCATTTCGATGGTTGAACTTGCAACAAGAACCTTGATTGATTTTGGTTTTAAAAGAAAAAAAGCAGTGATATTAATTGCATCATTAGGATTTGTATTTGGAATTCCCTCCGCCCTTGATTTAAATTTTCTTGCTAATCAGGATTGGGTGTGGGGTGTTGGTTTGCTTCTCAGTGGTGCGTTCATTTCCTTTTCAATAATCAAATATGGTGTCAATAAATTCAGAACAGAAATAATAAACGGTTATGGCAGTGATGTAAAAATTGGTAAATGGTATAATTTTATAATAGGAATTCTCATTCCAATTCAGGTTGTAGTTTTAGTAAGCTGGTGGTTAATTTCATCTATTGGGTGGGATCCGCAGTGGTGGAATCCATTTCACGCAGAAAATTTTGGAACGGTTATTTTTCAATGGATAATCATATTAACTCTATTTATTATCTTAAATAAGTATATGGCAAACAAAGTATCAGGTTTAAATTCCAAATAACAAATTACAAGCTCCAAATAAATTCCAATCAACAAATTCAAAACAATATTTGGATTATGAAAATTGGAAATTTGTTATTGTTATTTGGTGCTTTATCAGAAACAAAAGAATAAAATTATTTTAATGAATTTATTTACAATCATTACAGCAATGATAGTTATCGGTATCGTTTGGGGTGGGTTATCGTTTTTTCTAAGTCGGGCTTTCAAATATGAAAAATTGAAACAAAGCGATGGCAAAGAGTAAAGCACCCTCAATACTGGAAGTAATTCCAGAAATAAAAAAACGGAAGTTCAAACCGGTTTATTATTTTTTTGGCGAAGATTCATATAACCTGACTTCTGCTTTGCATATTCTTGAAGAATCATTCATACCATTATTGAAATCTGACTTTGATAAAGAAATAATTTATTCTGAGGATAAATCCATCAATGATATTCTCGGACTTGCAACTGCTTTTCCTTTCGGCTCAGAGAAAAAATTAATAATTGTAAAAGAAGCTGAAAAAATAAAAGACAAAAAACCATTGAAAGATTATGCTGCTTCTCCTGCGGAATTTACTGTAGTTGCTTTTTTCCATAACGGGGTAATAACAAATCTTAAAAGCGAACCATTTAAAACCCTGGATGCAAATGATTTTCTTTTTGAAGCAAAAGAGTTAAAAGGAAAAAATTTAGTTAACTGGCTTATTAGCGTTGCATATGAAAAGGGTAAAAATCTTTCTGAAGAAAACGCGCAGGTTCTGGTTGATATTGTTGGAGAAAACAGGAGTATGCTCGAAGATCAATTAGAAAAAATTTGTGTATACCTAAATAAGGAAAAAGTTATAACTATTGAAAGCATTCAGCAAGTCTCATCTGAGCTTAAGCAGTTTAATATTTTCGATTTGCAAAATGCTATTGGAGTTAAAGACAAAGCAAAATCAATTACAGTTGCTAATAATTTACTTGATAACGGTGCAGAGCCTACTTTTATTATCGCAATGCTAACGAGATACTTTACCGGACTTTCCAAAATTCCCGAACTAAAAAGCAAAAATATTCCTGATATGGAAGCTGCCAGAATTGTTGGGACACATCCTTTTTATTATCCTAAATACATAAGGGCAAGAAATCTTTACTCTGATAAAAAACTTGTTGAAGTTTTCCGAGCTTTACTAAAAGCAGACGTTTCTGTTAAAACAACATCGGCAAACGAGAAAACTATTATACTAATTCTAATTGAAGAAATCTTGCAATAATCGCATTTCTTTTTCAAATAAATAATCTTTTTGGTTAATTTTAACTCGAATTCTGAAACAAATTTCGAATAATAAAGGTATAAAAGCGGATAAATGGATAAGAATCTCCGGGAACTTTCGGATGAGGAGCTGATTCTCGAGTTTCAGAAAAATAATCTTGAGGCTGCGTTCGAAATTCTTGTTCAGAGATATAAAAATCCTTTAACCAATTTTGTGTTCAGATTTTTAGGAGATTATGAATCTTGCAACGATGTGGTTCAGGAAACGATGATTAAAGTTTACAGGTATAAAGACACATACAGCTCGGTTGCTAAGTTTTCAACGTGGATTTATACTATTGCCGGGAACCTGGCAAAGACAGAATACAGAAGACAACGAAGACGAAATATTTTTACGATTAGTGATTACGGAGAAGATAATAAACCTTATGATTTACCGGATGAAAGTTACAGACCGGATGTTGCAACAGACAGCGGAATAAAAGATGAAATAATTCAAAAAGCATTGATGAAAGTAAAAGAAACATACAGAGAAGCAGTAATCCTTCGCGACAGTCAGGGAATGAGTTACGAAGAAATTGCTGAAATACTCGGCGTGAATGAAGGAACAGTAAAATCAAGAATAAACAGAGGAAGAGCACAATTACAGGAACTATTGAAAGGGTTTAGTTATAGGTGATAAAATGGAAAATGATGAAAAGAAATATGAAAAAGTAATCAACACTTTAAAAAATTTAAAAGAAGTAAAAGCTCCCGAGAATTTTGAAGCTGATCTTAGAAGAAGAATAAATTCAGAAAAATTTTCCAAAAAAGAAAGAAAAGGTTTCTGGCAGAATATTTTTGTGCCCGCAAGACTAATTCCGTCACTTGGATTAATTGCAGCAGCAGCTGTAATATTTTTTGTAATGGATGCGAACTCTGAAAAAATGGATAATCCTTTTCTTATTGAGCCAAGAGTCCGTGAAGATTTGATTGCAGTTACAGATTATGAGCAATTGAAAGAAGAACATCAGAAAGCCTTAAAAAAATCAGAATCGTTAAAAAGAGAAAAAAATATTCCTGAACCGAAACCAGAACAGGATGAATCAAAATCTTTTCGTGATGAAAAAACTTCAGGAAGAAAAGAGCAAAACAGGCTTGATAATCTGTCTACTGAACAGGATATGGCAAAAGATAAAGGTAAGAGTGAAGGAAATATCGCTTTACCAGAATCTGCCTTCGCAGGTATTTCTGATTCTATTCAAACAAATGTTTCAGCAGAAGAAAGTTCAGATATAATAGCTGATGAGAGAGTTACAAAGGACGAGTTGAATTTCAGACAAATTCAACTATCACCCAAAGAGCAAAAAGTTGTTAATGAACTGAAGACACAAGTCCAGTCACTGGGAAAAAACAATAAAACTCAAAAATGATTGAATTTGAAGATAAAAAAGTTAGAATTTGAGTGAATTTTACTCTATTAGCTGACTTTTTTTATCTTGATAATCTTCCTATATTTACGCCTCAATTTTGAAGAAAACATATAAAAATTAAGGATTTTAAGATGAAAAAAGGGATTCACCCGGAATACAGACCAGTTGTTTTTCAGGATCCTTCCTGTGAATTTGCTATACTAACCAGGTCAACGATGAAGTCGTCCGAGACTATTAAGTGGTCAGATGGAAATACATATCCATTAATCAAGTTGGAAATATCAAGTGGTTCGCATCCTTTCTTTACAGGTAAACAGAAACTTGTTGATACCGCAGGTCGTGTTGAAAAATTCCAGAAAAAATATTCAAAGAAAAAAGCAGGCACAAAATAATTTTGTTTAAGTTGGTATTTTAAAGCCAGGTGTGCTGGCTTTTTTATTTTTAAAATGAATTTCTTCGAACTTGATAGTTTGAATTTTGGTTGAATAAATAAATAACATCTAAAATGAATAAAAAGTTAAAATCAATCTTGATCATTAGCGTGATTTTTATTGCGCTTCTGGTAATAATCTTGCCAAAAGTGATTTCATCAGATGATGAAAACGCTGGAGCAAATGTCCAGAGAAGAATGGGAGGTGAAATTCCTGTTACTGCGCACATCACAACTTATGAAAAGCTTAGCAACAATGTTTATACAACAGGAACTATTCTTGCAAATGAAGAAGTAGAATTAAAAAGTGAAATATCAGGCAAGATTGTACAGATTGCTTTTAAAGAAGGTGCTTATGTTAACAAAGGCGATCTTCTAATTAAAATAAATGATGCTGATTTGCAGGCTCAATTACGAAAAGCGGAATCAAAAGTAAAATTAATTGAAGACAGGGAAGAACGGCAAAGACAGCTCGCCAAGAATCAAATGATTAGTCAGGAAGATTATGAGAGTACCTTGAATGACCTGGAAGCAAGCAAAGCCGAATATGATTTAATAGAAGCACAAATAGACAAAACTGAAATTCGTGCACCCTTTAGCGGAATTGTTGGTTTACGTGGTGTGAGTGAAGGAAGTTTTGTGACTACATCCACTGTTATGGCTAGACTGCAAAACCTTTCAAATCTTAAAGTTGATTTTGCAATTCCTCAGAAGTATGCATCACTTGTAAACATTGGCGATGAAATAATATTCAAATTAAGTAGTGGTGATGCTGATTATAAAGCAAAAGTATACGCTATCGAACCAAAGATTGATCCATCCACGAGAACCCTAAAGCTTCGTGCAATCTGCGAAACAAATTATAAAGGATTATTCCCCGGTGCATTCGTGAATGTTCAGGTTAAGCTTAAGGAAACAGAGAATGCAATCCTTGTTCCTACCGTTGCAGTCGTTCCTGAATTAAAAGGACAATCTGTATTTTTATTGAAGGGTGGAACCGTGGCGGGTTCAAATTGTTTCCGGTTTAGCTGAAGGTGATACAGTTATCACGTCAGGCATTCTTCAAATGAGACCCGGTGCTAAAGTAAACATAACAGAATTTAATTAATTCCATTAAGCAGAGTTTATGAGTTTATCTTCCGTCAGTATCAGAAGACCAGTCCTTGCAATCGTTATGTCACTGACGATTGTGATTTTTGGAATTTTGGGTTACACTTATCTTGGTATAAGAGAATTCCCATCTGTCGATCCCCCAATAATTACAGTTTCAACGAATTACATTGGTGCGAATGCTGATGTAATAGAGAGTCAAATAACAGAACCTCTCGAAGAATCAATAAACGGAATTGCAGGAATAAGATCCTTGACTTCCGTAAGCCGTGATGGAAGAAGCACAATAACTGTTGAATTTGATATGGATGTTGATCTGGAAGCTGCTGCTAATGATGTAAGAGATCGTGTCTCACGTGCTCAATTCAATCTTCCTCCTGATATAGATATTCCGATTGTAGCAAAAGCGGATGCGGATGCTTTCCCAATTGTTTTTTTAGGAGTCCAGAGTAATACAAGAAACTTGCTTGAACTATCTGAAATGGCAAACAATGTTTTCAAAGAAAGATTACAAACGATTCCCGGTGTAATTTAAATCGTGAAAACGTTGAGCTACCTTCAGGAAGAATTGAAGGAGACAATATAGAACTATCAATAAGAACTGTCGGGAGATTGACCACTGAAGAAGAGTTTAATGATCTTATAATTAAAGAAGACGAAGGTGGAATTGTACGCTTAAGAGATCTTGGTTATGCTGAACTTGGCGCTGAGAATGAAAGAACAATTTTAAAGTGGAACAACATCCCGATGGTTGGTGTTGTTCTGGTTGCTCAGGCTGGTGCAAACAATATTGCTATTACGGATGAATTCTATAAAAGGCTTGATCAATTAAAGCAAACAATGCCTTCCGATATTTCCACGTTGATTGGTTTTGATGTTACAAAATACATTAAAGAATCCATCACTGAAGTTGAGCAAACAATAATTGTTGCTTTTGCACTTGTGATATTGATAATATTCCTTTTTCTGCGTGACTGGAGAACTACCCTCATTCCTGTAATTGCAATACCAATTTCTCTCGTTGGGGCATTCTTCATTATGTACATTGCTGACTTTACTATTAATGTCTTAACACTGCTCGGTATTGTTCTGGCGATAGGAATTGTTGTTGATGATGCAATCGTTGTGCTTGAAAATATTTACACGAAGATAGAAGCTAAAATGGAACCAATGGAAGCTGCAAGAAGAGGTTCGGCTGAAATATTCTTTGCTGTAATATCCACAACTGTTGCGTTGGCTTCTGTTTTTATGCCGGTAATTTTTCTTCAAGGTTTAACGGGAAGACTCTTCAGAGAGTTTGGAATTGTAATAGCTGGCAGCGTAATTATCTCTTCTTTTGTTGCGTTAACATTAACTCCGATGTTAAGCTCAAGAATTTTAAAGAGAAGAGAAAAACATAATTGGTTTTATAATGTTACAGAACCATTCTTTGTAAAGGTTAATGCCACGTATAAAAAACACTTAACTTATTTTATGCAGCATAAATGGCTTACCTTTCCGGGCATAGCTGTAGTGGTTGTTTTAACATTTATTCTTTTCGAAAACATTCCATCAGAATTAGCACCACTGGAAGACCGAAGCAGGCTTACATTCTACGTTACAGCACCGGAAGGAGCAACCTTTGAATACATGGATAATTATATGGGAAAGCTGGTTGATAACCTTCAGAAAAAAATTCCTGAAAGTGAAGGAGTTTTTTCTGTAACATCTCCCGGATTCGGTGCATCAAGTTCAGTTAATTCCGGTTTTGCGGGAGCTATTCTAGTTGATCCGGACCAGAGAAAAAGAAGTCAGCAGCAAATTGCAGATGAGATTACTCCTGTTGTTGGTGCATTATCCGGGGCAAGAACATTTGTAACTCAGCAGCAAACTATAGGTGGTGGAAGAAGAGGAGGATTGCCGGTTCAATTTGTTATTCAGGCACCTAACTTTAAAAAGCTTGAAGAGTTTCTGCCAAAATTTTTAGATGAAACAAGAAACTATCCGATCTTCACAATTGTAGATGTCAACCTTAAATTCAATAAGCCGGAATTGAAGTTAAGTATCGACAGACAGAAAGCTCGTTCACTCGGAGTTTCTACTGCTGATATTGCGCAGACAATCCAGGCTGCATTCAGCGGACAAAGATTCGGTTTTTTTATTAAAGATGGAAAACAATATCAGGTAATAGGACAATTCTCCCGCGAAAACAGAGACGCACCAATAGATTTGAAATCAACTTATGTGAAAAATAACAAGGGTGAATTAATTCAACTCGATAATGTGGTGTATACTGAAGAGCAAAGCGCTCCACCACAGCTTTACAGGTTTAACCGCTATGTTTCCGCAACAGTATCAGCTGGATTAGCACCGGGCAAAACTTTGGGCGAAGGTATAAACACTATGTACGAAATTGGAAACAAAGTTCTTGATGAATCATTCGCTACAGCACTCGATGGTCCATCTAAAGATTTCCAGGAAAGTTCGTCAAGTTTACTTTTCGCATTTATACTTGCTCTTGGATTAATTTATCTTGTTCTTGCTGCTCAGTTTGAAAGTTTCAGGGATCCGTTTATTATTCTCTTTACTGTTCCACTTGCATTAGCTGGTGCATTAATTTCTATTTGGTACTTTAATCAGACGCTAAACATTTTCAGTCAGATTGGAATAATTATGCTGATTGGATTAGTAACGAAGAATGGAATCCTGATTGTTGAATTTGCTAACCAGAGAAAAGCTACGGGACTTGAAAAAACCGAAGCAGTTATAAGTGCAGCGATATCTCGATTACGACCGATATTGATGACAAGCCTTTCAACTGTTCTCGGAATTTTACCAATCGCATTAGCACTCGGTGCAGGTTCAGAAAGCAGAGTCTCGATGGGAATTGCGGTTATTGGCGGATTGATCTTTTCTACATTTCTTACACTTTTTGTAATCCCTGCAATGTATTCCTATATGTCAAGAAAAACCGCTTCAGTTAGTAATATTACCGAAACGGATTTCTCTCCTGAACCTGTTGAGAAAACGCAGCTTTAATGAAGCAGAATCATTTTTTTATCTTAAAAATTTCAGCGGAAAGTTTATTAGAATAGATTTATCTTGATAAGCTAACCTTATTAGTCCCCAGGATATCTTTAAAGTAATTTTTTA
>JARRKF010000307.1:0-7886 GCA_037388405.1 Ignavibacteriaceae bacterium
GAGTTTTCCAAAAAACTTCGAGCAATTCATCATAAGTAATTAATTTAGGATCGTAAGTGATTTGTGTAACTTCTGCATGACCTGTTGTACCCGAACAAACTTCTTCATAAGTCGGGTCTTTAACCGTTCCGCCAGCATAGCCGGATTCAACTTTAACAACTCCATTTAATCTTTCAAAAATTGCTTCGGTGCACCAGAAACAGCCCGAACCAAATGTTGCAACCTGCATTCCGGTTGTATCCATTATTTCTCCTTTATCTTTTTTTATTTCGGATTGTGCGTTTGTCTCTTTGTTTCCGCATCCCCAGGCTACTAATAAATAAATTAAAATAACCGGGATTATAAAACGTGCTCTACGTATAAGAATACCTTTAAAATAATGATTATTCAAATTCATGATATTTACCGTTTCTTTTTTATAAAAAATATTTTACTGCTAAACAAAGAAATTTTCACTGCAAAAAGATAGTTACTCGGGGTTTATTTAATATCACGAAATAATAACTTTTTGGTAATCTTTCTTTTACGAAAAACAATGTTTTTACTTAGAAGTGCTGCTGTTTTTTGAGAGAATTAAAAATATTGGGCCTAATGATGAATACTAATCTTACTTCAAGCAATTTAGGGTATAAACAATTGACCAAACGAAGTAAAATCTCTTATAAATTAAATATATAATAAACTCATCCTTTTCTTGAATCTTATCATCAAAAAACATATTATTCACCCGTCACATTAAATATTTGTGTGTTAGATAGTAAAACGTTAAATAAATTCATCATTCAGAATTTATTTTAAGTTTATCTCCTCCAATAAAAATAGGGCGCGTGTTTTTTTGACTGAAGGGTAACCTCGGAACTAAATCCTCCGCTTCTTTACCATTTCAAATTTTTAATAACCAGTACGCATTTATTCTATTAATTATTTTTTAGAAAGGGCTCATTCATGCAAATGTTCAGAAGTTATTTTCTTTTTGTACTAATGATTATTTCCGGGTTCTATTTTACTTCTCTTGCCCAGCTAAGTTCATCAGAAATAAAAATTTTATCAGAAAAAGCTGACGTTATCTTAACAGGCAAAGTTGCACAACAAACTTCCAGCTGGAATGAAAAGAAAAAACAATGAGGAGGTTTTACTGTTCCTTAAAAAAGATTCTAAGAATACTAGCTTCAAAGTTTTAAACGGCGAAGACGGAAAAATTACTGTAACAACAGACACGAAAACCGGCGAAAAGATTACAGGTTCCAAAAGACATATAAGCTCGTTAACAGCACAGATAAAAAGTTACATCGATACTAAGCAATAATAATTTTTATAAATATCCAACTATTTTTTTGATTTTAATTACAGAGGCTAAAATGAAAAATATTTTAATAATTTACTTACAGATGATGATTGTATTATCATTACTGATTACAACTAATGAAACATTCGGAGAAAACAATAATAATGCTTTTGTTTTTAACGGTGAATCAAGTATGCTTAGTGTATTAGATGGTCAACCAATTAATGCTGATGCAAACCAGACAGGGTTTAATTTTTTTAACAGCAACTCATCGAATAAACAGATAACTGTTCAAGCCTGGATTTACCTAATAGCTGATACACCTCCCAATACTGAAATCCCAATTGTATACAGAACAGTAAATAATGGGAAAACTTTCTATATGTATTTAAAAGATAATAAGGGATATTTCTCTATTGGTAATAACAATAATATAACTTTGAATACCAACCAGTTACCGGCATTTCAGTGGGTTTCTATTACCGGTACTTATGATGGATCGGTAGTAAAAATTTACGCTGGCGGAACTTTGGCTGCATCTGCTAATTTTAATCTTACAACTGGTTACACTTCCACAAACGGAACCACCGGATTGTTTATTGGAAAATCTTCAACTAGGGCTTTCAGAGGATTAATGGATGAGGTTAGAATTTTTAATGTTGCTCTGGACGCAAATAACATTAACAATTCTGGTGGTAATGGCACCCCATCTGAAAACATTCCCACTCCACTTCTACAATATTTAAGTGGTCGCTGGTCATTAATCATTTGAGAATCGATAACATAGATGAGATAGTAGATAGTAAACAACTTCCTATTTTCGTTGTTAATTCCACCGCTGACGCCCCTGATTTACGTCCCGGAGATGGAACAGCTGATGCAGGAAATGGAATGGTAACATTGAGATCCGCTATCCAGGAAGCAAATGCATTAGCAGGCTTCCAGAAAATATATTTTTATATCCCCGGAAATTCTCCTTACAGAATTCAACCCGGGACACCTCTGCCAACAATTATTGAAGCGCTTAGATTAAATGCAACTACACAACGAGGGTATGTGGGATTGCCGATTATTGAAGTTAATGGTGCATTAATGACAATTCCTAATATAAATGGATTAAGTATCAGCACTGGCGGATGTTCTATAACCGGTTTAGTAATAAATCAATTCACGGGCTATGGTCTTTCGCTGACAAATTCTGGTGCAAACGTAATACAAGGAAACTCCTTCGGAACAAATACAAATGGAGCCACAGGTTTAGGAAATTTTCTGGGAGGAATGTTCATCGGTAGTGGCTCATCTTCAAACATTATTGGTGGAACATTACCAAACCAAAGAAATTTATTTTCCGGCAATGGTGGTTATGGATTAACAATTAATTCTTCAGGAAATAATACTGTTCAGGGAAATTTTTTCGGGACTGATGTAACAGGTAGTGCGGTTTTGGCAAACGTGAATGGCGGAGTTCTTTTAACCAACAGCTCAATATCTAATAATATTGGGGGCTCAGCAGTTGAGCAAAGAAACATTATTCTTGGTAACGGTAACGGTGTTGAAATTAATAGTAGTAATGGAAACTTAATCACAAATAACTATATCGGTTTGAATTTTTCCGGACAGGGAATCAATAGTGTTGGCAGTGGAATATTGATCGGGAATGGTTCCAGTAATAATAATATTGTTGATAATTTTATAGCCAAATGGAATTATTCCGGAATATTAATGAGAGATGCTTCTACAAATAACAACACGGTAAGTAATAATTTAATTGGAAGTGAAACAGATCCAACTCTTGGAAATAATGCAGGTATTCTTCTTGGCTATGATGTCACAAACAACAATATAACCGACAACACAATTTCTTATAATCATAATGAAGGTATATGTATTGGAATTCAGGATCAGTCTTCAGGTTGGACAAGTGCTAATAACATTAATATTAATGGAAATAAAATTACCAATAACGGTGGACCCGGCGTTGCTGTCAAAAAGGGAGTAAATAATTCAATTTTATCTAATTCTATTTATTCAAATTCTATTTATACTTCGTTCGATTTAGGAATAGATTTAATGAGTCTGGATGCAAGTGGAAATTTAATTCAGGACGGTCGCGATGCAAATGATAATCTTGACGCAGATGCTGGTGGAAACAATCGGCAGAACTATCCTGTAATAGAAAATTTTTATGGGTCGGAAACGAGTCCCGGTATAACAATTTACGGATTTTTAGAGAGCGAGCCTTCAAAAAGTTATAAACTTCAATTCTTCTCTAATACTGATGAGTTAGAATTTGGAGGTGAGACTTTTCTTGGCGATACAAGCGTAATAACAGACGCAAACGGCTATGTTGAATTTGAAGTACATTGGCCTAACGGAGAAGCGACTTATACTATTTCACCATCAGTAAGTGCAAAAGGCACTAACTATGTTCAGGAAATAGTAACTGCTGCAAATACCTGGGGTCAGTTACCACAATTAAATTATACTCGTGGAAATTTGAACTCCCAATCTAATCAATGGGGTTCCGAACCGGATGGAATAAATAACATTGTTTGGCTGGATGAAAATCAATGGGGTATAACTGAAGCTGGTGATGGTGTTGTAGCTTTAACAAGAGTTTTATATTACGTTCCCACAGGAGAGTTTCTTGATGTTGACGTTGCCTTCAATGACGCTCCACATCGATCTGACGGCAGCACGGTTGGATGGGCTGCACCAACAACGGGATCGGATAATAAGTTGGATGTACAGAATGTCGGTGCCCATGAGTTTTCTCACGTTTCCGGATTAGGAGATTTACGAAATCCGGGAGAAACAGGATGGGTTCCTGCAATGGCTACGGATAATCAGGAGCAGACAGCTTACCAAAATATTGCAGTAAACGAAACAAAAAAACGAGACCTTTACGATGATGGAAAGAATCCTCACGAAGAAGGAGACATGGCAGGAATACAAGAGATATATAACAGCCTTGATAAAATCTATGTTGATCTGGTTCTAGTATTTGATGGTTCTTCAACTTATACATCCCCCGATGCTTACAACGGTTTTTATCCCGCGGTAAATGCTGCGCTATCACTAGTTGATAAATTAAGAGATAACGACCGGGTTACAATAGTAAATTCATTGAATCCGGCATATCCACTTACCAGCTACACCAAACAAGGCTTTATAAATGCTTTGAATAATTTACAGCCTGGTGGAAGTGGAAATATTGCCGAACGAATTCTAGCGGCAAACAATGAGTTGCAGACTACAGATCATCCCGATAAAAAGAAAGTGATAATTCTGTTCAGTGCTGGAGAGGAGTTCTCTTCACCAACAATAGTTCAAAATGTTGTACCGATTGTAAAACCAACTTCAACTGTTATTAATACATTAGGATTTGAAGAGAGTATTGAAGGACCTGACAAGATGGGTTACCTGGCAAATGAGACCGGAGGAGATTTCTTTAAAATCCCGAATTCTACAGAAATTAATCTTGTTGTAAATGCAATCTGGTTCCGTTTGTTAGGTTTACAAGTTACATATGTCTCTCAACCTTTCAGCAGCGATTCAATTGCTGCGGCTGGGCAGGGTGGTCTCCTTTGGCAGGGTGGATTATTATGGCAGGGTGGATTACTCTGGCAAGGAACTACACGTGATAATGGATTGCTTTGGCAGGGTGGTTTGTTGTGGCAAGGAACTACTAAAACTGAATTCGGACTTTTATGGCAGGGAAGTGATTATGACCTTAAACTCTTAACGCCTGATGGTTTACTGATAGATAGTTCTAATTATAACCAGCCGCCATTTACTCAATACCAGATTGAGTTTATTAGCGGTGGAACTTATGAATCCTTCAATGTCAAAAATCCTAGTCCCGGACAATGGAAAGGATATATAGTTGAAGACACACCGCCTCCTGCAGGTGAAACCGAACCTGTAAGAGTATTTATGTCTACACAAACCGGAAGAGTTCTTGAAGTTAATTCGGATAAGGAAAGATATCTTGTAGGTGAGCCAGCGGTTATTAAAGCAAAGTTGTTTGAAGGTAGCGACAACAAATTTGGTTCAGATCATATACAAACAGGTAAAATAATAGATGATGCTCTTGTGATAGCTGCGATTATCAGGCCTGATAGACCAAACCAAAAGGATAACTTTGCTTACCAGATGATTTATGATCCTTCTGATAGCACTTACAAATTTACTTACGACTCAACTAACGCAATCGGAAGTTATGATATGACGATTTATGCTACCGATTACTTTGCATCTGATTCAAACGGTGTTCTTGTAATGAACAAGAGTTATCTCATACAAAGCGATCATTCGATTTATGTTTCACCCGATGAAACACCGCAAGAGCGAACAGGTAAGGCTTTAATTATTAAGGCAAGAGATATTCTAACAGCAGCTAAAGATTTGCTTAGCGGAAAAGATAAAAGTAAAGTCAACGGGGCAATAAATAAAATTAATTCAGCACTAAGTTCCCAGAATTTTATTGATGATAATAATCTGTCTGATTATGGTTTGGACTTCTACGATGACATTACAAATGCAATTAACCTTGTAGATTATTTATTGTCCAGTCCGATTGTTGGTAACAAAATTGGTGATGCGTTTGACTTACTCTACGAAGGTTCCCTAATATTCGCTGAAATGGCAATCGAAGATGCGGCACAAAATTGTGTTGTTTCAAATTGCGAGGAGTTGATTCAAACAGCTAACTCCGAACTGGGTAATGCGCTTAAGGGTTATAACAAAGATCTGTTTATTAATGTGCTTAATCACTTAACCAATGCATGGAAACATGCAAAGTATGCTCTTGGCACAAACCTGAAAAAGGAAAGTGCAAATGGTTCATCGCAGTTACCAACCGAGTACGGAATGGATCAGAATTACCCGAATCCCTTCAATCCGACTACTCAGATAAATTATCAACTACCTGAGAATAATCATGTAACATTACAGGTATATGATGTTCTTGGCAACCTGGTTACAACTCTTATTAATAATGAAGTAGAAGCTGGCTACCATAGCATTACCTGGAATGCAAGTGGAATTGCAAGTGGTATTTACTTCTATACGTTAAAAAGCGGAAGCTTTGTAGCCACAAAGAAATTAATTCTGCTAAAGTAGTTAATTGTTTCCCTGGTCCTTCAGTGAGGACCAGGGATTTTTATCCGGTAATTATTTTTCCCGTTAACAGATATGCTTGAACTTTTTTAAATTGAAGTCGTAATTAAACAAACTCTAATCTTTGTATATGAATTATGACCAAAAAGTTTTTGCTATATCTGTTTCCTGTGGTTCGGGACTCAGGATGGCTTAAATCGATATGATGGCTACGATTTTAAGATATTTAATAACGATCCCTCTGATCCACAAAGTCTTACTGATAACTTTATCTTCGCTATTTATGAAGATCCTGCTGGAAATTTATACGTTGAGACACAAAATGGTTTTTTTCAGAGATATAATCCAAGAACTGAATCCTTTACCGTACTCAAAAAAGATAGTATAAATACTGACGATTTTAAGGTAAACAGATTTGATGGGATTCTTGATGAACCCAAAGCAAAATGGATAAGTAGCCCGGGCGCTGAAACGGGACTTAAAAGAATTAATAAAAAAACAGGTGAGGTAACTATCTTCAAGCATGATCCATCTGATCCGGAAAGCATTAGTGATAATAAAGTTTACTCTGTTTTCAGAGACCGATCGGGAAACTTGTGGGTAGGTACATTCAATGGCCTGGATAGGTTTGACGAAAAAAATGGAAAGTTTATTCATTATAAAAATGACCCCAATAATCCAAACAGTCTGGGTGACAACTGGGTTTGGCCAATCTTTGAAGACTCAAAAGGGTTTCTGTGGATTGGTACTGTTCGTGGAGGATTAAATAGATTTGACCCTAGAAAAAATCTTTTTACAAGATATAAAAATGATCCTTCCGATCCCAAAAGCATTAATGATAATTTCATCTTTTCAATTTATCAGGGTAAAGGTGGTTTAATCTGGGTTGGTACAAATACCGGAGGTGTAAACTTTTTCAACCCCGCCACACGAGTGTTCGAACATTTCTCGCATAATCCCAATGATAAAAACAGTCTTAGCGATGATGCCGTGAGTGCTATGTGCGTAGATAAAGATGGAACTTATTGGATTGGTACGAGAAGCGGCGGATTGGATAAATTTAATTACAAAAAGAAAATATTTAAAAATTATACTTACGACCCCTCTAATCCCAATAGTCTTGTCAGTAATTCCATTGTGGTAATTTATCAGGATCGCTCAGGAATTTTATGGCTAGGTACATTCAGCAGCGGGTTGATGGCATTCAATCCGAAGAGTGAAACGTATAAGTATTATCAACACGAGCCAGCTGATTCAAATTCTCTAACAGATAACAGAATCTATTCAGTTCTGGAAGACGAAGATGGAATAATCTGGATTGGAACTTATGGAAGCGGATTAAACAGACTTGACAGAAAAACCGGAAAAATTACACACTTCAAATCTGAAAAAACAGACAGCACTTCCCTGAGTTCAAACAGTGTTTGGTCCATGGCCGAGGATAATGATGGAAACCTTTGGCTAGGAACTTTTGGCGGCG
>JARRKF010000308.1:0-3732 GCA_037388405.1 Ignavibacteriaceae bacterium
ATCAATCGAAGAGAGATCAAGTAGCTGGTCGATTAATTTTAACAGACTATTAGCATTTTTATAGATCAGTTTTAACTTTTCCTTGCTGTAATTTTCTTTACCTCCCATTAACCTTTCTAATGGTCCGAGGATAAGAGTAAGAGGAGTCCTGAATTCATGAGACAGGTTGGTAAAGAAATTGGTCTTTATCCTGTCAAGCTCCTTTAACTTTTCAAATTCCAGTTTGGCAATTTCCGCTTCTCTTTTCTTTTCATAGCTCAGCTGCTGGAGTTCGGAATTTTTTATCAGTTGTCCTGCCTGAACTGAAATGATAGAAAGTAGAGTGAGATCATTATCTATAAACGGAGTATGATCTTTTTTATTTATCATCTGCAGCACTCCGATTATTTTCCCTTCAAACCAGATAGGGGAACATATTAAGCTTTTGATATTT
This sequence comes from Ignavibacteriaceae bacterium, assembly GCA_037388405.1. GTDB lineage: Bacteria > Bacteroidota > Ignavibacteria > Ignavibacteriales > Ignavibacteriaceae > IGN2. The sequence continues at coordinate 434 of JARRKF010000308.1, forward strand.
TTCTTTTCTTCTTCTGTTGATTTAAATCTTCGATCATTGCTTAAATCTTTAATAATCAGAGATTTTTTATTTAATCTAACCCAACCTGTAATATGAACGCCGATATGCGGGGTTTTTCTAAGCTTGCTCTCATTGCTTTGTCTGATAAAAGTTTTTAAAACCTCCTTGTTTTCAGACAATAAGAGGATAGCTCCATGTTCAGCTTTTACGGCATTTATAGTCTTGTTTAATATTAATTTAAGAGTCTGGTCAATGTCAACAGTTCTTCCGGCAGCTACTGCAATTTCATTCAGGATTTTAAGTTCATCAACGGCATCCTGCAAACCACTTAACTACATCGGAGTAACTTCAACCTCATAATCAACTGATATTTGTATGAAATTGAATGAAAAGATCGGTAGTGAATATTCTGTATAAAGTCTTTATAAATGTAGAAATGTATTTTTATTTACCACGAGGTTACAACATTGTTAATCCTTTAATCTTACAATTCGTGCTTTAGCATCCTTTAACTCGAAAGAATTAAAATCCGCATCCTTCCAAATATCAGTAAATTCTTCAAATTCCTTTAGAGCTTTTTCTTTTTCACCTTGCTTTTCATAAGCAACACCAAGCCAATAATGGGCTTTTACAGATGTTATAGGCCAGTAATATGTCTCACCAGGAAAGGCGAAAGTAAAAATATCTCTAGGCCAATTAACAATCCGTTTAAATTCTCCTATTGCTTCGGAAACTTTCCCTGTTTTCAGTAAAGTAATACCATAAAAAATATTAGGTTCATGGTTTGGAGGAAGGGCATGATAAAATTCTCTAAATTTTTCTAATGCAAGTTCATGTTTTCCTTCCTCAAATGCCAGAAGGCCAGAGGAAAAGATTGCTGCAAGTTTTAAGTGTTTATAAGATTCAATCTTAACATCATTTTTCATATCATCAATAATTTTATAAGCCTCAGAAGATCGGCCATTTTTCAATAATGCCCATGCTATATAATCCCTTCCGTGAATTTTTGAAAACTCGACTGCTGCTGAAAACTCTTTGGCGAAATTAAGCATTTCAGTATATTGGCTTGTTTCGTATGATAAGTGAGTAAGTATTGCTGAACAAAAAATTCCAAAATTTGGTAGATCAATTAGTTGCTCTTTTAACTTTTTCATAGCAATCTTAAGCTTTCCTCGATGAATGTCAATCACAGGCAGTTGAAATCCTGACATCTCAAAATATTTTTCAGCATCCTTATATTGTCGTTTGAGAACTGCGTAACAACCAAGTTTATAGGCCGAGATATAATATTTACGAAGACTGATTGCCTTTTTATATGATGCAAGGCTTGAATCATATTCCATAAACCAGGCATAAATGTCTCCCTGGCTATCATATGGATTTGGTTCTGCAGGTGCTAAATTTATGTATTTATTGACTGCATTAAGTGCTTCCTGTTTTTTATTGAATATTGCAAATGAATAAGCAAGCGAGTTCCATAAGAGTTTTGCGGACGGGTCAATTTTTAATCCTCGAAGTAATACATCTATAGATTTTTCAGGTTTCATTAATCTACGGTAAATATGGTTTCCCAACTCCTCATAAGCAAAAATCTCATGAGGATAATTTTCAATAAGTCGTTCATAAATCTTAATTGCTTTGTGTAGATTCTCTTGATGAGAAAAATTTCCTGCAAGAATTAAAAGACGTTCGCGTTCTGTTGTTTGATCAACCAGACCAACTGATATTTTTGATGATTTTTTAGATGCTTCAAATTTACCGTCTGCCCACTGACAAATAGAAAAGTAATAATATGCCATTGCAAAGCTGCTGTCGAGTTCAATTGCCCGAGAAAATGCTGCTTCGGCCCCTGGAATATAATTTTTTTCCATAAGTTCAAGTCCGGTCACGTAGGCACGATAGGCCTCCGGAGATTTTGTTGTTATTTTTGAAACAGACTTTATTTCTGTATCTACACTAGAGGCTGGCTTTATAATATCCTTAATTAATAAAGTAAGACTGTCAACAAGACTAAAAATTCGATCTCCTGAAAAATTCGTTAACTGCTGTGAACCGATTATTTTTCCTGATTGCACATCTATTAAGCGAGTAGTCACTGCGAATGAAGGTTTTTCTCTTAAAATACTCCCTACTAACATAGTTGATACACCTGCCCTCATTGCAACCCTATTAGCAAAAGATGCGGATATGGTTTTGTTATCAGTCTGGCCTAAATCTTTTTGAATGTCAAGCAATCTCTCTCTGCTGATCACCTCAAGTCCTTTAATCTGTGAAAGGGAGGTGATTAATAAATTGGTCAGCATGTCACTGTTGTGATTTTTGTCCGGAGGATCAGGTATGTTTTCGAAATACATTACTGCAATAGAGTTTACAGGTGCTGTGAGTGCCTGATTCTTTGCCATTTTAGATTTGAATGGATTAAAGAAGAAAAAGATAAATAAGAGCAAAATAATTACTACACTGGGAAAGGTAATTTTTAAGGCTTTTTTATGCTTCTGTATTTTAACCTTTGTAGTTGCTGCTTTGATATATCCTGATTTTGCATACTCCAGATTCTTTCGTTCTTTTCTGAGGTCCGCCAGAATATCATCAACATGCTGGTAACGATCTTCTTTATCTTTCTCCAGAGTTTTGAAGATTATTCGTTCGAATTCAGGCGATACCTTATTGTTGAATAGTGAAATTGGCTGTGGATCCTTATTGATTAGTTCATAAACTAATGCTTCCCTATATTCACTGTGAAAGGGAAGACTTGAAGTAAGTATTTCATATAAGACAACTCCAAAAGAGAATATATCCGAACGTAGATCTACCTCTACGCCTTGTGCCTGTTCGGGTGACATATAAGCAACAGTGCCAACTGTTGTTCCAATCTCTGTTAAATGTTTTCCTCCTCTAACTTTTGCCAGACCAAAATCCATGATCTTGACTTTGCCGTCAAATGTAATCATTATATTGGATGATTTTATATCCCTGTGAACTATTCCTTCTTTATGAGCAGCATCCAGTCCTTCGGCTATTTGAATTGCTATTTTAATTGCTTCATCTGTTGGTATCGGGGCAGATTTAATTTTGTCTATTAACTCAACTCCATTTATATATTCCATTACAATGAAAAAATCATTATTAAGCTCTTCAATTGCGTAAATGGTGGTTATGTTGGGATGATTTAAAGCAGCAGCGGCTTTCGCTTCAATTTTGAATCTCTCTTTTTCTGCAAAATTTTTAGCTATATAACGAGGTAAAAACTTGATAGCAACTTTTCTTTCGAGCTTTGTATCTTCAGCTTTATAGACTAT
>JARRKF010000309.1:0-2980 GCA_037388405.1 Ignavibacteriaceae bacterium
AAACCGTTGGAACGATTAGCTCAAGTTTCAATTTCAACGATACGGTCAACACCCGGTACAGTTTTGATGTTGCAATTAAAGGCTTTAACATAAAGGACTTTGTTGAAAACAGTGAACTTACATCTGAGTTGAATTTGAAATTAACCGGAGATGGTGAAAATTTCGATCAGGATCGTTTAAATCTTTTTGCTGTTCTCGAAATAGACAGTTCAAAACTAAATGATATTCCAATTGACAGTACGGTCTTGATAGCCGATATAAGGAGCAATCCTGAGAACAGAGTCGTTAATATTATTTCAGATCTTGCAGATCTTACTGTTGAAGGCAAGTTTACACTGCTGGAGATAATTGATGTAGTTTCAGAAGAAGCTAAAATGCTTTCCACTTCCATTCAAAACAAGATAGAAAAAATACAGCCCCCGCGTTTTAATAATTCTGAACCGGTAAAAGTGAAAGTAAAAGTTGACGAAAGTACTGCCAATCTATTTGCCGGGAAAAATCTTAACATTAAATATCTACTTGAATTAAAATCATTTGAACTTCTTTCATTATTCTTAGGTAATTCAGAAATAGAGGTTGACGGTGAAATTACAGGAAATATTTCAGCTTTGAATGATTCCATTGCGGTTGTTTTGGATACAAAAATCAATCAGCTTAAATACTGGAATGGTGTTGATCTTTTCTTTCTGTCAGATTTTAAACTTTCACTATTGATGAATGACCGTATTTCTTTAAATGCTTTTGAGGATTTTAATGCTGATGTTAAAGTTGATGCTAAGAGAATTTTTGCTGGCAAAGATATTACAGATTTAAACTTTGAAATCAACTTTAATGGAAATGATGCTAAGTACAAATTACTGGCAGTATATGATGAGGTGGTGAACCTGGATCTAACAGGTTCCTTTCTGGTTAATGATGATCACGTTGAAGTTTTGTTGTCAGACTTTTTATTTAAGTATAGTGATTTTGACATCCGCAATAAGGATGACATTGAATTCAGTTATTCGAATAACAAGTTGAATTTTCAATCATTTAAATTAGTTCATAATGGAGGCGAAATTAATCTGGATGGTGAATTCGCATTTACCGGTAATGAAAATCTTTCCTTCAGCATAAGTAAATTAAAATTAAGAGATTTGAGTACAAACCTCTTCGGTATTTCGCGTGATAAGGCGTTCATCGGTCAATTAAATTTAGATATGGCAATCACCGGTACTGCTGAAAATCCTGAAATCAAGCTCAACTATTCTGTCGATAGCATTAAAATTCAGAATATTTATCTTGGTGAGTTAGAAAGTTCTATTACTTACCTTAATAAACTTGTTAATGTTGATTTGTCTTTTAATGAAAAGGAGAAGCAGCAATACAGACAAAGTCTAAAATTTATTGGTGAAGTACCAATTGATCTTTCATTATATGCAAAGGAAAGATTTTTTAAGAACAAAATTATTAATCTAGCACTGACTGCAGATAATTTTGACCTTTTGATTGCCAACGGTTTTGTTCCTGGCGTAATAAATTTGCATGGCTTACTTAATGGAAAAGTGAATTTCAATGGTCCGTATGACGATATCAATAGTAGTGGAAATTTATCGGTAGAAAATGCATCTTTTGTTTTGGAAGCAGTTAACCTTAAATATTTACTCAGTGCAAATTTAAACGTTGAAGAAAATAAATTAATTCTTACTAACCTTACTTTAAAAAACGAACCTGGAATCAGTAATGGGGGAACGATAACAGCATCAGGAAAGATAAACCACAATAATTTTGTGTTTGATAACATTAATATAAGAGCTTCCGGAGATTTGAAATTACTTGATGAACGTTCTAAAGCTGTCAATCCTGCGTTTTATGGAGATATTTCAATCAAAACCAGAAATGATATTGTATTTACTTCAACAAAATCAAGAAACTGGCTTAGTGCTGATTTAATCTTAAAGCGGGGTTCTGGTGTAACTTATTCACCTGTCCAGTCAGCGTTTTCTAATGAGAATGATAAGTTCAAATATATGTTTATTTCAAATGAAGGGGAGAGTTTACTTCAAAAACAAATTGATAGTCTCATTCAATTGGCGAATCAGAAAAAAGAAATTGAAGAGAAGATACCGTTTGATCTTGACCTTAAAATTGCAGTTGAGAACGAGGCAAAAATGGTTTTTGTTCTTTCAAGAGAATTCAAACAATATTTGACTGCTTACCTAGGAGGAAATTTTGAATATTCCATTATTGATAATAATCCTGTAGCACAAGGCGAATTAACTCTTTTGGATGGATCGAAGTTAGATTTTATAAAAACTTTTGATGCGGAAGGCAGCGTAAAATTTCTTGATCAATTGGATAATCCATATGTAAATGTAACTGCTACGTACGAAAGTTATTACAGTCCTGATACAACAAGAACAAATGAATATGATGTTCAAGTGAGGATTAAACTTGATGGACCAGCAAAAAGTATTACGTCTAATTTTTTAAGAGATGAGAAAAATATTGAAGTTTACAAGAAAAGAAGGGGTTACAGTCAGTTTGAGCTGGATGCAACTAAAAATGCTTCAGATGCTTTATTCTTCATTATAGTAAATAAATTTCCTGAAGATGCAACTTTACAGGAATCAAACCTAGCTGTATCTACACTTTCATCACTTGCAGGTTCAGTTATCGGAAATGTACTTAACGAAAAATTTGGAGACTTAATCAGAAGCGTAAATATTCAGCAGGTAGGCACAGAAACCAGAGTAAGCTTGATTGGAAAAGTTGAGGAATTCAGATATGAAATTGGTGGAACATCGCAGGTTTTTCAGGACCTCAGCCGTGCAAATGTAAAAATAGAACGACCAGTAATTTTTCCTAATTTAATTGTAAGGTTTGACAGAAGAGAACCATCTTATCAATCCGCAACCTTTAGTGAAATGATAAACGAGCTTGGGTTGAAATATAGTTTTATATTTTAATGAAAAACGATTTAAAATCATTCTTTAAAAAA
>JARRKF010000309.1:3018-5341 GCA_037388405.1 Ignavibacteriaceae bacterium
AATGAAGATAAAAGATGATATGGCTTATCGGAAATTAAAATCGTCTCTGCATCAGCTTGAAGCGGAACATTTTCTTTCAAGAAACGGAAAAAGATATAAATTATTTACTCAACCTGATACAAATAGGCTTATAGGTCATTTTAATATTAATGAAGGCGGATATGGTTTTGTAACTCCAAAAAATTCAAAAACAGGAGACATATTTATTGCTGCCCGTAACATTGGAAATGCATTTCACGGTGATAAAGTTGAGGTGGTTCTGTTTGCAAAACAGAAAGGAAAAAATCTTGAGGGACAAATAATTAAAGTCATCGAAAGAAAAAGAAAGGAAATTGTTGGGCAGCTCAAAAAGAACAAATCATTTTACTTTGTTACTCCCGACGATCCGAAAATTCATAGGGATATTTACGTTGAAAGTAAAAATCTTCAGGAGTCTAAAACCGGAGATAAAGTTGCGGTTGGAAATATTTCCTGGGAAGACAGAATGCTTAACCCGGTTGGTGAAGTTATTGATGTTATTGGAAAAGAGGGTACGTTATTTACTGAAGTTACTTCCATTGCAAGAGAATTTGGTATTCCTGTTTCCTTCAACAAAAAAACTTTAGAAGAAGCTGAAAATATTAATCCGGAAATAAATCTGGATGAAATTTCTAAAAGAGTTGACTTTCGCGATAAAAATGTTTTCACAATTGATCCTGTTGATGCAAAAGATTTTGATGACGCACTTTCTTTTGAATTACTTGATAACGGAAATTATAAAATAGGAGTTCATATTGCTGATGTAAGCCATTATGTTAAACAAGGTTCGGCCATTGATAGAGAGGCTTCAGAAAGAGGCAACAGCATATATTTTGTTGGTAAAGCAATACCTATGCTGCCCGAAAAACTCTCTTCTGACATTTGTTCGCTTGTTCCTAACAAGGAAAGACTTACTTTCTCAGTCATTTACGAAGTAACTCCAAAAGGTAGAGTGCTCAATCATCAGATTGCAAAAACTATAATTAATAGTAAAAAAAGATTTACTTACGAAGAAGCGCAAAAAGTTTTGGAAACGAAAGAATGTGATTTTTCTGAAGAATTAACTCAGCTTAATTCTATTGCAGGGATGTTGAGAAACAAAAGAATGAAACAGGGAAGCTTTGAATTTTTTACTCCCGAAGTTGAATTCCAACTGGATGAAAATGGCTATCCAAAGGATATCATGAAACGGGAAATAAGAGAAAGCAATATGCTGATTGAAGAATTTATGTTGCTTGCTAATAAAACTATTGCAGAAAGAATTTTTTCACTTGGTAATATTCCGTTTGTATACCGAGTTCACGATCTTCCCGATGAAGAAAAAATATTAGAATTTGCCAGGTTTGTTAAATCATTAGGTTATAGTTTTAATCCCGGCGCTGGTAAAACAGCTAATCAGTTTAATCAATTAATGAAGCAGGTTAAAGGAACTGAAGAAGAAGGAGTAATAAATGAATTAGCGGTTCGTTCTATGGCTAAAGCAGTTTACTCAACTCAAAATATTGGGCATTACGGACTCGGCTTTAAAAATTATACTCATTTCACTTCTCCGATTAGAAGGTATTCGGATTTGTTAGTCCACAGGATATTAGCTCGAACATTTATATTAAAAACCGGAAAACATTATTCGCTTGACTATTTGACCAAAATTTGCGAACATATTTCCGCAACGGAAAGAATTGCTATGGAAGCCGAGCGGAGATCTGTAAAATTGAAACAAATTCAATTTCTGAAGGATAAAGTTGGCTATGAGTTTCATGCGGTTATTTCCGGTGTTGTGAATTATGGTCTTTTTGTAGAATTGACTGATTTTTTAGCAGAAGGATTGATTAGGGTAAAAGATTTGGAGGGTGATTTTTATGTTTTGGATGATAAAAAATATTCATTAATTGGTAAGCGAACGAAAAAACAATTTAGACTGGGTGATAAAATAAACGTTAAATTAGTGCGGGTGGATTTAGAGAACCTTGAATTAGATTTTATAACTAGCGAAAATCAGGATCATTAATGATAAAGTTAATCATTAAAATATTTGCTTTTACCTTCCTCTTTCAGATTTTACTTTTTGCTCAATTTGGTAAAAATAAAGTACAGTATAAATACTTCGATTGGTATTATGTACAAACGAAACATTTCGATGTTTATTTTGCAAACGATGGCGAAACTCTTGCTGAGTTTACCACTCACGTTGCTGAAGATGCTCTGTCAAAAATACAGGAGAGTTTTAAGTATTCTATTAATAATAGAATTACAATAATTGTATACAACTCCCAGAACGATTTTCAGGAAACGAATGTAACTGATT
>JARRKF010000310.1:0-2977 GCA_037388405.1 Ignavibacteriaceae bacterium
TAAATGAGTTTCTGCTGGCGAATAGTGATTCATTCCGGTCACTGCAGCTGAAAGAGGAATAACAATTGGAAACATTATAGCCATTGTTCCCCAGCTTGTTCCTGTTGCAAAACTTGTTAATCCACATACTATAAAAACAATCACAGGTAAAAACCTTGGATCGATTGTCTCACTTATCAAGCTGATAATATAATCTGCGGTACGCATCTCATTCGTAACGGCACCAATGCTCCATGCAAGAGTTAAGATCAAAATTGCGAGAAACATTGATCGAATGCCAGCAAACCAGGCATCTATTGTCTCACGAACAGAAAGAATTTTTTGAGCGATTATCATTATAGCAGCAACAACGCAAGCTGTAAAGCTTCCCCAAAGCAGAGCAAGATAAGAATTAGAATTGCTGATTATATCTCTTACTCCATAATCGCTTACTCCCTGCTCTTTTAAAGAATCTATTCCTGTAAAGATCAAGCCAAAAACAGTCACGGATACAAGTACAATAATTGGAATAACACCATTATACCATTTTGCTTTATCTTCATTACCAAAGAGTTCATTCATTTCGGTTAATTTATTTACAGATGATGCCGGAGCCGATACCAATCCTTCGTTCAATGCTCTTTTCTCGGCTTTAAGCATTGAACCAAAATCCCTGTTTGTAATTGAGACTAGAAAAACAAAAAATAGCATTGCAATCGGATAGAAACGAAAGATGATTGTATCAAGAAAAACTGAGTAAGCATTTAATTCGGAACCGATTGAATTTAAACCATCCTGAATTAAACCGACCTCATATCCAATCCAGGAGGACACAATAAAAATACTTGCAACGGGAGCTGAAGTTGCATCAACAATAAAAGAAAGTTTTTCCCGTGAAATTTTTAGTTTATCTGTAATTGGTCGCATCAGGTTTCCGACTACCAAAGCGTTTGCATAATCATCAAAGAAGATAATTAATCCCGATAGCCAGGTAGCAATCATTCCTGATTTTCTTGTGCGTGCAAATTTTGAAAGTGAATTTGCAATTCCAATCGTTCCACCGCTTTTGGAAATCAATCCTATAACTCCACCAAACAGCAAAGTGAAGACTATTATCTGTGTATGAGATACATCGCTTACCGCTTCAATAACATATTTATCAATCAATCTTAAAAACGCTGTTAGCGGATTATATCCATTTATAAAGAAAGCACCAGAGAAAATTCCAAGTATCAACGAAATTATTACTTGTCTAAAAATTAAAGCTAGAGCAATTGCTAGTAAAGGCGGGACAATGCTTAAAATTCCGGGGATGACATTGATTTTAATTTCTTTCTTAACACCTGAAAAAAATAATTTATAGCTACCTGAATTCCGAATTGTAAAAGTTGTATCGAATATCCCCTTATTTAAACTAATTCTATATTCTTCTGATTGTTCTTTATTTTTTAATTGAAGCTCTAAAACATTTAAAGAATCAGGAAAGCCAAATCCCTTTATATTAAAACTTATACCACTAAGTGCAAGTGAAGGAGTTTCAATCTCCTGAGGAAATAAAATTGATTGAATAGTCAAAAAACAGAAGGTGGTAAGAAAAAATTTCTTCAAATTTATTCAATATTATTTGAAATAATACTTATTTGAGCAACAACAAAAATATAAACCAATAAATAAATATTTCAAAAATAATTATTATTTTTGCTTTGAATACGAGAGAATAATTGATGTTCAAATTACTTTCAACAATTTTAATCATATTTCTATTTATAATAGCTGGCTGCAGTTCCAACAATGACAAAGAAATTAATAGTGGTACACTCCGACATTTAGTTTCAAAAGCTCTAACCGGTGACCCGGATGCAAATGAAAAATTAAAGGGACTTTTAAACAACCAGCATATTAATAAAACGGACTACAACAACTTTTCAATCGATAGCCTTACTTTAAAGAGTACCCGATATTACTCTTTGCTTTTAGAATACTCCGATCCTGTGCTAAATCGTTTTGCAGTTTATGATGATAAACTGAATCTTTATATTCTAGATAAATCATTAAATGGTTACCTGAGTGATAAATGGATTCAAATGGGAACTCGTAATTTTTGTTTTGTACAGGAAAGATTCTTAACAAAAGATATTCTTAGCTTGGACAGATTATCGATTTACGAACTTAAAGATGATTCAGTTAATTTAATTTACAGATCGCTTAGTAGATTTGCGGATGATAAGGGGACTTCCTATCAAACGGTTGAAACCGTCACACCGAAATTTATAGTAACGAAGATGACTGGATTGCAGGACCGTGCATTGGACAATCAGCCAGACACTTTTTATTATAATATGAATGCGAAAGAGTACTTGAGTAAATGGAATTTGTTCAACAGCTATGTTAAGCAGCAAGTAAAAGAATTCAGCATCATACCAATAAAACCACAAATTCCATCAGATATGCTGGAGAATTACAACAGTAAAGAAAATTAATTTTGTCAGTTCAGATGCAAATCATCATTTTGTAGAATTTAATTTTGAATATTTATCTTATCAGGCACGGCAAATCGGAAAAAGCTTCAGAGAAAAAACCTGACGAGAAAAGAGAATTGACTTCAGATGGTAGAATCGAAATTCAAAAATCGGCTAATTTTTGGAAACAGTACATTAACAAAATTGATATAATTTTATCCTCTCCACTTACAAGAGCATTTCAAACAGCAGAAATTGTAAAGAGCGTGTTTAATTTTAATTCTGAAATCTTAAAAGAAACTACATTACTAAACGGAGGTCAAACCGAAGATCTTCTCAATGTTGTAAATGCATATGGAAAAGAAGATACAGTTTTGGTGGGACATCAGCCCGATATAGCTGAACATGTTTCCAGAATGATTGCATACACTGAGACAAACCTAAAAATCCCTCCGGCATCAATCACAAAAATTTCATTCAAAAGTAATTTGTTAATTGGGGAAGGTATATTGGAATTTTTAATTCCACCGGTAAATAAA
>JARRKF010000311.1:0-3402 GCA_037388405.1 Ignavibacteriaceae bacterium
AGACGGAAAGGTTGTTGACTCTGAAACAAATTCATCTCTGGAAAATGCCAATGTTACGCTCTCTGTAAAATCTGCACAAGGGACAACATCGGATGCAAATGGTAACTTCACTCTGAGGACAGACAAAAGGGATTCGGATACATTATCAATCAGCTACATTGGTTACCATAAGTACAGCATCCCGATAGTTAGTCTGATGAAACTTCCCGGTGTTCAGATAAAAAACGAAAAATTGTTTCATACTTTTCGATTAATTAAAAAAGCAATCCCTTCACAAACAGTTCTAGTTGAAGCTACAATTGGTAAAAAAGGAATTACACCTCTTTCATTCGATCAACTTAAAGCTAAAGAAATCGTGAAGACTTACACTGTATACGATATTCCAAAGTACCTGAGTAATCTTCCTTCAACTACTTTTTATTCTGAAAGCGGAAATAGCATTGGATATAATTATGTGAGTATTCGTGGATTTGATCAAAGAAGAATTACAGTATCAATTAACGGCATTCCTCAAAACGATCCTGAAGACCACAACGTTTACTGGCTTGATTTTCCTGACCTTCTTGCCAGTACCGAACTAATCCAGGTTCAGAGAGGGGCTGGTTCAGGTGTATTCGGTTATCCGGCAATAGGAGGTTCAATAAATATTATCACTTCAAATTTTTCTGATAAACCAAAAATAGAACTTTCGGCTTCCTATGGTTCTTATGTGACCCGGAAATATTCTGCTGCTTATTCGAGTGGATTGATTGATAATAAATATTCTATTTATGCAAAACTCGGAAGGATATTAAGCTCGGGCTATAGGGAGTTAACCTGGGTTAACTTTGGAAATTATTTTTTGTCTGCTGTTCGATATGATGAAAGCTTTACAACTCAATTAAATTTTTATGGCGGTCCTGTCGCTGATGGTTTGGGATATACTGGAATTGCTAAGTTTGCTGTGAAGGATAAAAATCTGCGACGTGAAAATTATTCTGATTGGGGTGCTGATGAAGACAGTTACACATACGTTGTTCCGAGAAGACCGGAAGAAATAGAAAATTTTTCTCAACCTCATTTCGAACTATTAAATGAATGGAAGATTAACAAAAATCTAAAAATGAACTCCGCTTTGTTTTTAGTTTTAGGTGATGGTTTTTTTGATTACGACGGTTCCTGGGCGATCCCTGATTATGGATACGATGATTATTTCAGGTTGAAATTAAACGACTTTCTACCCGACTCAGCATACGGACCGACGAATGCTTTAATAAGAGCGCAGGTTGATAATAAACAATATGGTTGGATTCCTCGCTTCGGCTTTGAACATGGAAATGGAACACTTTTCTTCGGTGCTGAATTTCGTAAACATAGTTCTCTTCATTGGGGAAGTATAAACCATGCTGATAATCTTCCTTTGGGAGTATCAAAAAATTACAGATATTATTCTTACAGAGGAGCTAAGGATATTTATAGTGCATTTGTGAATGAGTCTTATCGTTTAAACGATTATTGGAATTTTCTTGGTGAGTTACAATTGGCTTATAACAAGTACAGACTTTACGATGAGGAATACATTGGAACGGATTTTACAATTACTCATCTTTTTTTGAATCCACGAATCGGAATAAATTTCAAACCATTTTCTCTGTTAAATTTTTATTTATCATTTGCAAGAGTTTCGCGAGAACCTAGATTAAAAGAATACTACGACGCTGCAGAATCTAGTGGCGGAGCCGTACCGCAATTTCAGCTTAATGCTAATGGAACTTATAACTTTGATGCGCCGCTTGTTAAACCTGAAACGATGAATGATTTTGAAATTGGTGCTTCATTCAATCAGGATAATCTTTCTCTTACTCTTAATCTATTTTATATGCTTTTTAATGATGAAATTGTAAAAGATGGACAGGTCGATAGATTTGGTCAGCCGACAACAGGGAATGTTGATCGTTCGGTTCATCTTGGTGCTGAACTATCAGCAATAGTAAAATTCTTTGATGAGCGTTTTGAAGTTTTTGGCAATACAACTTTTAGTAAAAATACAATTGATAAAGGAAAACATTTTATCGATGCTGAAAATTATATCGATTTAAGCGGTAAAAGAATAACTGGCTTCCCTGATTTTCTTGCTAACTTTGGAGTGAATTTTCAGCAGTCAGGTATTTATATAAGATTAACAGGAAAGTATGTGGGTAAATTTTATTCTGATAATTACGATGAAAATCTAAAAAGTTATTTGACACTATATCCCGGATTCGTAAGTTATTCGGATAATGTAAATGATGGTTATTTTGTTTCTGATATTTTTTTGAGCTATGAATTTTCTTTATTAAACTCAATAACTCCCTGGAAAGTATATTTTCAGGTAAATAATATTTTTGATAATCTATACTCAGCTTATGCAATTGGTAAGGAATTTTTTCCTGCCGCTGAAAGAAATTGGTTAACTGGGATTCAGGTTGGGTTATGAATTTTCAAGCTGAACTTGTTTCAGCTTCTTAAAATAAATTTCAATAACGAATTAAAGATTCCGAAATAAATTCGGAATAAATTATTATGAAAAAATGCATTATTCTCGCTAACGGAAAACCTCCAAAGAAAAAGAAAATAACTTTATTTCAACGGAAGGATTTTAAAACACTAATCTGTGCTGATGGTGGAGCAAATTCAGCTTTAAAAATGAATTTAACTCCGAATTTTATAATTGGTGATCTCGATTCAATTTCTGCTGAAGCACTAAAGAAGTTCAAAATCACTTCGAAAATATTAAAGTTAAAACGACAGGATGATACCGATGTTGAAAAGTGTTTGAAATTTGCCATCAAGAAAAAATATGCTGAAGCATTGTTGGTTGGTGTAACAGGTAACAGGCTTGACCATACTTTCTGTAACCTTGGAATTGTGTTAAAGTTTTTCCCTAACATCAAAATGTCTTTGATTGCAGAAGATTCATTTCTAAAACCTTATGGTGGAAGTGTAAAAAACAGTTCCCGGGGAAACAATTTCGATTTATGGGTTCAATAAAGAAACAAAAATCAATTCAAAGGGATTAAAATATTCTTTAAGAAATATTGCACTTCCTTTTGGTGAAAGAGAAAGCACAAGCAACATTGCCACTGGTAAAAAAGTCGAACTAATTATATCGGGTGGCGTTGTTTTCGTAATTCGTGATGTCAATCAGATGATTAAATATGATCTCTTGTAACTGGCTTGATATTCTAATTATCATTTCATTTTTTCTCTCCATTATTTTTATTGGATTTTATACAGGAAGAAAAACGAGTGAGGATGCAACTGACTATCTTCTGTCCGCAAGAAAATTAAGCTTGTTTTTATTTATTGCTGTAAACGTTTCGACCTGGTACGGTGGAATACTCGGAGTAGGGGAGTTTACTTACAGGTACGGATTAGTTAGCT
>JARRKF010000312.1:0-2966 GCA_037388405.1 Ignavibacteriaceae bacterium
CTAAATCTTGTTTTGGTAAATATGCACAAAGTTTTTATTGTGTTGATCTATACAATCCCGGCATTGATTGTATTTATTATAACAAATAATGTAAATTGGTTTTTAGGATTAAGTCTTGCAGCTGGTAATGCTTTGGGTGGATGGTGGGGCGCAAAAATGTCAGTAAAAAAAGGTGAGGGATTTATAAAGGGTGTTTTAATTATCGCAATTCTTATAATGGCATTAAAGCTTTTGAACGTCTTTTAATTAATTTCTGCTTTAAGAAATTTACCTGTAACACTTTTCTTATTTTTTACTATACTTTCGGGAGTTCCTTCAGCTACAATTTTACCACCAAACTCGCCGCCTCCGGGACCGAGATCAATTATCCAGTCAGCCATTTTTATCACATCCATATTGTGCTCAACGACAACCACAGTATTTCCTTTCTCAACAAGCTTATCAAGAACACCAAGGAGAATTCTTACATCTTCAAAATGAAGTCCAGTTGTAGGTTCATCCAGAACATAAAAAGTTTTTCCTGTACTTACTTTGCTAAGCTCTGTAGCAAGTTTCACTCTTTGAGCTTCACCACCGGAAAGTGTGGTCGCTTGCTGACCAAGAGTTATGTAACCGAGACCGACATCATGCAGAGCTTTAATTTTTCTTTTTATTCTTGGAAGATCTGCAAAGAAATCTAAAGCTTCATCAACCCTCATCTCCAGTACATTAGCAATTGATTTTCTTTTATAAAGAACTTCTAGAGTTTCGCGGTTGTATCTTTTCCCTTTGCAGGAATCGCAATGAACATAAACATCAGGCAGAAAATTCATCTCAATTTTCTTTAAACCATCTCCTCCGCACTCTTCACATCTTCCGCCAGCAACATTAAAGCTGAATCTTCCTGTTTTATATCCTCTTATTTTAGCTTCAGGAAGCTGTGCGAAAAGATCCCGAATGAACGTGAACAAACCTGTATAAGTTGCAGGATTTGATCGCGGAGTTCTGCCAATCGGTGATTGATCAATTTCAATAATCTTATCAATATTTTCTAATCCTTCAACTGAATCGTGAGCAAGTGGAACTGATTTTGATTTGTAAATCTTGTTCATCAGAATTTTTACGAGAGTTTCATTCAGAACGGAAGATTTACCTGAACCGCTAACACCGGTTATTAGTGTGAAAGTTCCCAGTGGAATTTTAAGATTTATTTTCTGAAGGTTATTTCCCTTTGCACCTTTTAGAATTACTGATTTACCATTCCCTTTCCTGCGTTGATCTGGTATTTTAATTTTCCCTCGGCTTTTAAGATAAGACAGAGTTAAAGAATCAAATCCATTATCAGAATTCACTAACTTCTCAGTAATACCTTCTAAAACTATTTTACCACCGTGCTGGCCTGCACCGGGACCAAGGTCAATCATATAATCAGAACTTTCAATCGTTTCTCTATCGTGTTCGACAACTATTATAGTGTTTCCAAGATCTCTTAGATTCTTTAATGAATTTATCAGCTTAATATTATCACTCTGATGTAAACCGATTGAAGGTTCATCGAGAACATATAAAACTCCTGCAAGCTGAGTTCCTATCTGTGTTGCAAGTCTTATTCTTTGTGATTCTCCGCCAGACAATGTTCTTGCTGAACGTCCGATGGTTAAATAATCTAATCCTACGTTGTGAAGAAATTCTAATCTTTCGTTCACTTCTTTCAATATTGGTTTAGCGATTAACGCTTCATTCCCTTTAAGTTTTACGCTCTTGAAGAATTCCATAGCTCTTAAAATTGAAAGTGAGGTTATTTCGCTGATATTTTTTCCATTAAACTTAACAGCAAGAGATTCTTTCTTTAATCTTCCACCATTACAGGTCGAACAACTTATTGTGTTCATATAAGATTCAACCCATTCGCGAATGCTGTTTGAGGACGTTGAATCGTAGTAGTGTTTCAAATATTTAATTATTCCGGAGAATCGGTGCATATATTGAACAGGTTTACCACCGCCGTAGGAATACGTGAATGCAATTCTCTCTTTACTTCCATTAATTATTACATCTTTCTGTGTAGAAGTAAGTTTTTTAAGAGGAGTATCGAAATCAAAACCGTAGTTTTTTGCAACAGCTTCAAGCTGAGTAAAAAACCAAATCTTCCTGGGTTTACCAAGCGGTGCTAATCCCTCATTATTAATAGATTTATTCCAATCAGGAATAATTAAGTTGATGTCAAGTTCCTTCTTTTCACCAAGTCCTTCGCAATCTTTGCAGGAACCGTAAGGAGAATTAAATGAAAAAGAATTGGGTGCCAGCTCACTATAGCTTATTCCACAATCTAGACATGCGAGTTGACGACTAAAAACAAAATCTTCATTTCCATCATTTACTATAATGCTGCCTTCACCATAATTAAGTGCAACCTCAACTGATTCAGTAATTCTTGATCGCGCAGATTCCTTTACAGTAAACCTGTCAACAACAATTTCAATGTTATGAATTTTGTATCGATCTACCTGAAAGCCTTTGGTAATTTCAGACACTTCACCATCAACCCGTACCCTTAAAAATCCATCAGAAAGAACTTCTTCAAATAATTCTCTATAATGTCCTTTTCTTCCCCTGATTAACGGTGAAAGAACAGATATTTTTTTGTTATTAAAATTTGAAATAACAGAATCAATTATCTGAGCTGAGGATTGTTTCTTAACCGGTTTTCCACAATTGTAACAATGTGGTATTCCGACCCTCGCAAAAAGAAGACGAAGATAGTCATAAATTTCTGTTACTGTACCAACTGTGGATCGAGGATTACCTGTGGTTGATTTTTGTTCGATTGAAATTGCAGGACTCAAACCTTCAATAAGATCAACGTCAGGTTTTTCAAGCATATCCAGAAATTGACGTGCGTATGCGGAAAGTGATTCAATGTAACGACGTTGTCCTTCAGCGTAAATCGTATCAAAAGCAAGAGAAGATTTTCCAGAACCCGAAAG
>JARRKF010000313.1:0-3935 GCA_037388405.1 Ignavibacteriaceae bacterium
AGAGTTTTTATTAGCGGCAAAAGAATTGAATAAGGAGTTTAATAATCTTCGATATCTTGTGGTTGGCGAGCCAAGTAAAGGAGAGCACGATTATGCGAATAAAATAAAACAGCTAGCGAAAGATTACAATTTGGAAAATTTAACCTTCACCGGTTATAGAGAAGACACTCCTGATGTGCTTTCGGCGATGGACATTTTTGCTTTTCCATCGCACGCAGAAGCTTTTGGTATTGCACTGGTTGAAGCAATGGCAATGAAAAAACCTTCTGTATGTTCCAATTCTGATGGTGTTCTTGATATTGCGATTAATGGTCAAACATCTTTTCTGTTTGAAAATAATAATGCAACGGATTTAAAAGAAAAGTTAATATTGTTAATTCAATCAAAAGATACTCGAGATAAATTTGGAGAGAATGGAAGAAAAAGAGTTCTGGAAAACTTTGAGCTTGAAATTGTCACAGAGAAAGTATTAAAAATTTATCAGGAAGAAATTAACAAAGTATCCAGATAGAGAGACAGTGGATAAACAAATTACAGCGGTTGTTTTTTCGTTTTTTGAAAGCATCACCAAAGACATAGTAACGAGATTATTTGAAAGGGGATTTGCTGATAAGATAATAGTAGTTTCCAAAGAATCAACCGGAGATTTTAAGAATATCACATCACTCAGATCAGATTATCCATTTAGCGCCGATACCATTAGTAAAATTATAAAGCTTACTAAGACACCTTACATATTATTTATAAACGGAAAAACTAAAATTGAATTTTTTGAAAGCACTATTTCTTCTTTTCTTTCTGGACTGGATGAAACCAATGCTAGCTGGATCTATTCTGATTTCAACGAAAAACAAGTTAAAGATTTCATTCCTCATCCTCTTATAGATTATCAGATTGGAAGCATACGCGATGATTTTGATTTCGGTAATTGTTTTCTAGTAAAAGCAGATTTTATAAAGGATTTTTTAACGGATTCCACTTCAATAAAAAACAATTTTATTTATTCAGGCTTATATGATTTGAGATTGCATATTTCACGTAAACATCCTGTAATCAGAATTTCCAAGCCGCTTTATTCTGTGGCAAAATTAACAGAGGCTGATTCTTCAGGAAAGATGTTTGAATATGTTGATCCTAAAAATCGTGAAGTGCAAATCGAAATGGAAAAGGTAGCAACGGAACATTTAAAATGGATCAATGCATTCTGCTATAAATCAGAAAGCCAATTTTAAATTCAACATAATTGTAGTAGATAATTATTCAACCGATGGTACTACAGAAATTATAAAAAAATTAGCAGGGATTAATAAAAATATTCTTCACCTGATTCCTAGGGGGAGAAATTTAGAAATTGGCGGATGCTGGAATGAAGCAATAAATCATAAAGATTGCGGTAAGTTTGCCGTTCAGCTGGATAGTGATGATTTGTATTCAGATGAAACAACTCTGCAGAAAATTGTCGATAAGTTTTATGAAGACAAATGTGCTATGGTCATTGGAAGTTACAAACTGACAGATTACGATCTGAACGAAATTCCTCCGGGAATAGTTGACCATCGAGAGTGGACAGATGAAAATGGCCATAATAATGCTCTAAGAATAAATGGACTTGGGGCTCCACGTGCGTTTTATACTCCAATTGTCAGAGAGATTAAATTTCCAAATGTAAGTTATGGTGAAGATTATGCAATGGGACTTGCTCTTTCGCGGCAGTATAAAGTCGGAAGGATATTTGAACCACTTTATCTCTGCCGAAGATGGAAAGGGAACACAGATGCTTCATTAACTTTAGGAAAACAAAACGCAAACAACTATTATAAAGACTCTCTCCGGACTCAAGAAATATTAGCACGGCAAGAAATTAACAGGTACCAGTTCAGCAAATGAATCTAATCTCTCAAAAATTATTAACTAATCCGGTTATTAAAGATTTAATCGATAATGGTGATTACTCAAATGCTGCAAAGCAGCTGCTTGAATCGCAGAAAATCAGTTGGAAACTTTTAGAATCAAATTATGAAGCAATTGAAAATGTTCAGATAAAATCTTTCTGGTTTGACGGATTTAAAATAAAAGTTCAGTTCAATCCCGAAAGAATAAAATCTACAGCTGCAGAGGTCGATGCTAAGTCGGTTGCAGAACGAGCTTGTTTTCTTTGTGTTGAAAATCTTCCCGAAGAACAAAAAGGTATAATTCTACTTGACAAGTTTCTTTTACTATGCAATCCATATCCCATATTCCCTCAGCACTTTACCATCAGTTCTTTAGAGCATCAACCACAGAGAATAGAAGAAAATTTTAACGAAATGCTTGTAATATCAAAACTTCTTTCGCCGGGTTATACATTAGTTTATAACGGACCGGAATGCGGTGCATCTGCTCCGGATCATTTTCACTTTCAGGTGGGGACAAAAATTTTTATGCCTGTTGAAGATGACGTTCAGCAAATGAAAAATGATTTTGGGAATGTGATTATTGATGACGAAAAAAGGATTTTATCTTTAATTGATGATGGAATAAGGAGAATTATATTAATAGAATCTAGTGATCAATCTGAAATTAATAAGATCTTTAAAAAGATTTTTAAGGGTTACAAAAAAATTGCTCTTAATCCTGTAGAACCGATGCTGAATATAATTTGTAATTATGAAAATGAATTTGGCTGGAATGTAATAATTTTTCTTCGTGAAAAACATCGTCCAAAATATTTTTATTCTAAGGAACCAGAAAGGATATTAGTTAGCCCAGCTGCAATTGATTTAGGGGGGATTTTAATAACTCCGCGTGAAAAAGATTTTATTGGGATAAATAAAGATTTAGTCGGTGAAATTTTTAATGAAGTTTCCCTGAATAAAAAGACTTTTACTTTATTAGAAGAAAATCTAAAAGAAGAATTTATTTAATCCTGCAGGCCCGATGGCGTTTGAGGAGTAGAAATTATATTTGTGAATAACTCCCATCTTTTTGCAAGATTGTCTTTTGAACCGGCATATCTTTCTATATAATCTTTGATTATTTTCTTTCCAGTATCATAAGTAACCACATAACTTCTGTAAGTTTCAATGAACGAAAGATATTTTTTTGCTCTTTCTTTTGTTCGAAGTTGAAATTTTTGAAGCCACTTAACAGTTTCTTCTTCTGTCCAGGCACCATCAAGGTAATTTCTTGCTGCAAAAACTCCCACTCCAGACAATCTTTCTCGTAAAGAATAGATTTTATAATAAAGATCAGCATCGGTTGTGTCAAGTCCAGCTAGAGGGAAAAGAATTTCTTTTTCAAACTTTATTCTTTCATTTCCCGGGAATAGAATTTCCACCCCGTAATTTGCCGTACCTTCAGCAATCACAGATTGCGGTGAATAGAGAGGGTAAACAGTGTATTCCATCCAGCCTCTGTCTTTTACCAAATTTTTTTCAAGCAGAATATTGTAAACATGATGACCGGGATAACCTTCGTGAGAAGCTAAACCAATCGGACTATCTATATAAACCGGAAAGTCGGTAGCAATTTGTATAACACTAAAATAATTTCCTTTATACCAATTGTAAGCCCCCCAGGGTTTTTTCTCTACATATTCAACTTTGAATTTTTCATCTTCAGGGAGTTGAATGTACTTAGCTGTTCTTCGTCTGCATTCATTTATAGCAGCATCAAAGATAGCGGCAACTCTTTCTTCAGGAATCTTAAAAGGATTTTTGAAGGTAACATATCTTTCTTCAATACTACCTTTACCGGGAATTAATTTATCGAGCTCATCCAGTATTTTCTGAAAATATTCTTCATTTTGAATTGGCTCGGTAACATCATAAAAAGCTTTTGATTCAATATCGAAAGGAAATTTAGTCCCATTCAGTTTAGCGATTTCAGCTTTAACAGCAAGAATCTGTTTGTACAGATAACGATACCTAAGTATTTCAAGTTCTGTTGCTTTATAC
>JARRKF010000314.1:0-2965 GCA_037388405.1 Ignavibacteriaceae bacterium
ACGCCAACCCGGTAAATATAGTTTGTGCATTTATCTATTTGATAAATTAATTGGTGAAAAGGATTTTGAACTTGTAAAAGCTGAGAAAAAAGAAAAAACTGCTTCTAAAATAGAATCAAAAAATCTTCACGCTAGAATCATTTTTGGTGAAAAGATTAGCAAAAAGACAGGCTTACCAATAAAGCCTGATACAATTTTTACTTTGATGTATAATAGAAAATTAAGGGCGGTTATTTACATCGAGAAATCGGACTCAAGTGTTAAAGTTCAAAAGAGTTTTTTAATAGAATGGATTGGTCCTGACAATAAATCTTTCTACACCAAAAAAGTTAGATTTTCACCAGATGATTCAACCTTATCAATATTAAGTTCAATTTCGCTTTCACCGCAGAAAAGGCAACTAGGTAATTACCTCTTACGTGTTTATTACGCCAAAAAATTGGTGGGGGAGAAAAAATTCTTACTTACCCTCCCGGAATAGATATAATTATCAACCCTTCGTTCTCATCGGTCACATAAATGTATTTCTCATCCGCAGTTACGCCAAGTGCGTAAGCAGTCTGCACAGTACCAATTCTTCCAGGAGAATTAATATTTGATACATCGAAAATCTGCAATCCTCTTAGTTCAGTAGTAACATAAACTTTATTGTTTTTATAAAATAATTCTTTTGCATAGCCACCCGTACTATAAATACTTGCAATTTTTACATCAGCTGTATCTGAATAATCAACAATAACTAAACCACCGGTACCGCTTGCAACAAATGCAATCGGTTGAGTAGGATGAATAATTACATCTTCAGCAAATCCTGGTGTATCAAGTGTTCCAAGTAAAGGATAATCATTATATCCATTCTGAAAATCAGAGATATCATAAATCGAAAGTCCAACCTCACCGCAAGCTATAAACAAATAAGTACTATCAGATGATGTACAGACCGATTGCGCATATCCCGGGACAAACAATGTTTGTATAATAGCAGGGTGAAATGGATCAAGAATCTGAGAAATATTTATCCCCTCTTCACTTACCGCAGTAAAAAGATAATCACCCATGATGTGAAAATTTTTTGCAGGTGAAATAGCACGAATTTCAAAAGTTTCTAGTTTAAATACATTTTTAACATTTACAGTGCTCACACCAAACGTTCCGGAAGCAAGAAAAATTATACTATCTTGCCTTGCTATTTTATATGAGTATCCCCTTAATCCATAAGTAAGTTCTGAAAGCAACTTTGGTTGATTAGGATCAGATACTGAAATTGTAATTAGACCTGCTTGCCCTTGAGATATGTATGCGATTGTATCTTTGACTACAACATCCTGAGCGTATCCAGAGGTTGCATACTTACCCACGATTTTATATCCACCATCGCCACCTATAATTGACTCCGGATCATTCGGTGTACCGCAGCCAAAAAGTAAGATTAAAATTAACAACAAAGTTAAGACTTGATATTTTTTCATACTGATTCTCTGAAAATTTAATTGATATTAAAAATTTATTGAATAATTGAACCGCAGCCCAAGGCGGTATTGCGTATAATCTTTTTCATCAGATACATATTCCTGGTTCGCTACAGCGGACGTGCTTGATTCTCTTGCCATCCATTGGTAGAAGGCAGTAACTGAAAATCTTTTAAAAATATCCCAGTTGTAATTAATAAAAACACGATAGTTGTAATCATATCTTCCTGCATGTAGTTGATCAAGCTCAAGGAAATGATCAGTTGTATAAAATGCTCTTTGATATTGAGCATCAATACTAATTTCATTTTTAAACTTGAAAATTTTTGGCATCTGGTAATCGAAACCTATAACATAAACATGTTCATAATTTGTAGCATCCGAATCATCAGAAGTTGCTTTTGTTTCACCCGGATCGTCGTAACCTTTAGCATCAGAAGTTATATAAAAATAGCCGACATTAATATCTAGCCTACCAGTTAAGGTCTGATAGATTCTTATTCCGTACAAGAAGTCGTTGCTGTCGTATTCTGTGTTGGAAGGATTTAAGTAGTATCTATCATAAGAAAAATAAGCACGTGCTCTGGTTGTCTTCCACTTGAATATATGTTGAAGCCAGAAGCTAAAATCGTCCTTAGAAAATTCGTACGGTTGAAACGTTATTGGTGTATATCCATAGTAAGTTACCCAGTCTTCATCACGAAAATGCCGGACATAAAAATTTGGTATGTAAGAGTAAGAAATGTAAAAAGATGTTGATTTAGATAAATACTGTCTAAGGAAAATATCATATGTGAACCAGCTTTTAATTGAATTATAAGTATAAGCATCTGAATCAAAGCCTGCCCCAATTATAGTTTTTTGCTTGCCTATAATTTTATCAGAAAAAGTAAGACCAAATGAATAACCTAAAGTAAGATCATCAATACTGTGAATATGAAATCTTCCCTCATCCTCCCTGTTTTTAAATCTCTCAATGTATTTATTCGAATACTTTAAAATGTTGCTGTCATAGTAAGGACTTATTGAAAAGCTAACTGACCATTTCTTAGCTTTTACAGGATTTCCACCAGCGATTGTCTTATTAGTAAAAGCTAATAAGAATAATAGAGTAATACAGAATGAAATGTAAATCGGATAATATCTTTTAAGTTTTTGTTTGTTCATTTAATTACTCTTTTAATCTGACATCTTTTTTAGGGAAAAGAATTCTTGCAAGAATAGAATTTTTGTCTTTGTCCAAAGGTAAAATTTCATATCTATGCGTTCCCCCGGGAATCGTTATTATTATTTCATTTGCCTTGCCGGGTGTTCTTCCACAACCTTTTTTATAAACTGTTACCTCCGAACGAACACTGCTTAACTGATAAGTGTTCTTGACAATTTTATCTTCCTTTACCTGAATTCTATAATGTATCCTTCCCTTCATCTGGTAATGATTCTCTATTCGGTTCAGAATTCTCAATGTTGTTGGTCCAGTAACTTTAATCTTAAGT
>JARRKF010000315.1:0-2959 GCA_037388405.1 Ignavibacteriaceae bacterium
CAAAATTGGCCCAACCCGTTCAATAGTTCCTCAGTTATAAGGTATGCAGTTCCACAGTCATCTAATGTTATTATTAAAGTCTATGACATTCTCGGTAACGAAATAGAAACATTAGTTAACGAAGAAAAACCAGTTGGCACATATGAAATAACTTGGACTGCAGTGAATTTACCAAGTGGAGCTTATTTCTATCAGTTAAAAGCTGATGACTTTATCCAAACTAAGAAGATGATGTTAATAAAATAAAGGAGGTTAAAATGAAAAGTCTACTTACTATTCTATTTGTTGCTGTTAATATTTTTACTGCTTACTCGCAGGATACAATTCACGTTCCCGGAGATTATTCAACAATTCAGGCAGCAATATACGCTGCAAACAATGGAGATGTTGTTCTTGTAGCAGAAGGTACATACTATGAGAATATAAAGTACAAAGGAAAAGCAATTACGGTAGCAAGTCATTTTTTAATTGATGGGGATACTTCGCATATATCAAATACAATTATAAATGGTTCCCAGCCTTCACATCCGGACAGTGGATCAGTAGTTTGTTTTGTTAATGGTGAAGATACAACATCGGTTCTGTGTGGTTTTACTATTACCGGTGGTACAGGAACATATACACCTCAATTCTCCGATAGATCTGGGGGAGGCATTTACTTGTACCCATCTGGAGCAAAAATATGCAACAACATAATAGAATATAACACCACAAGTCACAATCCTTATGCGTTCGGTGGTGGAATTGGAATCTTTAGTGATCTTAATGTAATTATCGAAAATAACATAATCAGAAATAATACAGCTATTGCAAATACAGAAGTTACAGGGGGAGGAATTGAGCTGAATACTGCCAATTATGCTCGCATAGTAAATAATAAAATAATCGATAATACTATAAATGGCTCCTCCAATACTTGGGGTGGTGGGATCAATTGCTGGACCGCAGGTGAATTGTACATAATTAGCAACCACATAAAAAGTAATAATGCTAATTCAAATAATAGCGGAGGCGGTGGAATATCTATTTACAGTAGTACTCCTGTTATTCTAAATAATCTAATTGTGGGAAACTCTGCCTTTGTTGGGGGTGGAATTTACAAAATAGGAGCAGGAGAAATTGATGGTTTATACTCAAAACAACGCAGAATCATTAACTCAGAAAAAGGTAGTTTTGGGCCATTGAGTAACTCTACTGTTTTAGTAAACAACATTATTGTTGGTAATTCTGTTAGTGCAAGTTCTGGCGCTGGAATTTCTTTTGTTGGGACAAGAGTAGATGTGATAAATACAATAGTGTGGGGAAACCAACCCACAAGTATGCAAATTGAAGGCTTTGCGTTTGTAACTTACTCTGATGTAGAGGGTGGATATGCTGGTTTAGGTAATATTCCTGATAATCCAGATTTTGCTGATACTGTCAATTACTATCTGAATATAACATCACCTTGCATCGATGCAGGTAATCCTGATTCAGCATACAACGATATTGAAGATCCAGGTAATCCCGGTTTTGCTCTCTGGCCAGCTATGGGAACCTTAAGAAACGATATGGGAGCCTATGGTGGTCATTTCAACACCAATATAGAAATTGAATTATTGGGACCTCAGTTCAGAGCTTTTGTTAATCGTGTTAACTCAGTTTCGGGCGGTCAGCAGAAACAAGCTATTATAGATAGTTTTATGAATGTAGCACCTTCATTTCCATTTATCGAAGAGGACACGATTGTTTATTATATCTACCAAGGTACTGTTGGAAGTGTAACCGTACCAGGTGATGCAAACGGCTGGTTAATGAGTGCGTTTCCGATGACAAAGCTTGATGAAACAATATTCTGGTATAGAGAAGCTGTATTTGAATCTGACGCAAGACTTGATTATAAATTTGTATTTAATGGCAACACTTGGATATTAGATCTTTTAAATCCAAACACGGTAAGCGGGGGATATGGTCCAAACTCTGAACTTGCGATGCCGGATTATATTCAACCACCTGAGATTGAATACTATCCAAATATTCCACACGGAGAGATAAGCAACTTTGAATTCACAAGTACAATACTAAATAATACAAGAACAATAAAAGTATACACACCATTTAATTATGAAACTCAAAGTAGTGATAATTTCCCGGTTATGCTTTTACACGATGGACTTGAATATATAGACTTGGGCAGTGCAGCGAATACTTTGGACTATCTAATTGCCTTAAGCAAAATA
Organism: Ignavibacteriaceae bacterium; assembly: GCA_037388405.1. Taxonomy (GTDB): domain Bacteria; phylum Bacteroidota; class Ignavibacteria; order Ignavibacteriales; family Ignavibacteriaceae; genus IGN2. Next base: position 2,220 of record JARRKF010000315.1, read on the forward strand.
GATCCGATAATCTGTGTTTTTGTTCCTCCGGTTGATAGAGATAATGAATATGCGTTCAACAAAACTCAACAGTTTGAATCATTCATTGTTACTGAACTTATGCCGCACATAGATTCCACATTTAGAACTATGCTCGATCCTGCTAAACGCGGAATGGCAGGTCTTTCATTTGGAGGATTGATTACTACTCAAATATGTTATAATCATCCTGAAAGTTTCGGATTGGCCGCAGCATATTCTCCATCTTATTGGGCTAAAAATATGGAAGTATTTAATTTAGTATTAAATGGACCTCTAAAAGATATTGATTGGTATCTTGATTGGGGGACCTACGAACCGAGCATAACTATAAATGCAAGAGCAATGCGGGATGGATTGATAAGTAAAGGTTATGATGTAATGTGGAATGAGTGGCACGAAGGTCATAGTTGGGGAAGCTGGCGGGCCCATCTTGATATTGCATTGGAGTATTTCTTCCCAATTGCATCGGGTGTAGAAGATGAAGAGAATGTGCCACAAGAATTTATGTTAGCACAAAACTACCCTAATCCGTTCAATAGTTCCTCGGTTATAAGATACTCAATTCCTCAATCATCAAATGTGGTAATCAAAGTATTTGATATACTCGGTAATGAAATAGAAACTTTAGTTAATGAAGAGAAACCAGCAGGCACTTTTGAAATAAGTTGGAATGCAAAGAATTTACCCAGTGGAGTTTATTTCTACAGAATGAATGTTGG
>JARRKF010000316.1:0-2947 GCA_037388405.1 Ignavibacteriaceae bacterium
CTTCCGCCGGTTGTCTGCAAGATTCTGTTTGCAACCAATATTGCACTTAAACCTGAACTATCGCATGTTTCAACTTCTGTAAGGTCAACTACTAATTTTTTTACTCCTTCTACCTTAAGAAGCATCGTGAATTCCCCTTTTACAAGACCGGAAATGCTGGTATCCAGTCTTTTTTCATTCAATTTAAATATTGTAATGTTATCGATCCGTTTAGTCTCAAAATTCATACAAGATCCTTAAAACATTTGTAAGCAATTTAAGAAATTTTTATAAAAGATTTCAGAATTATCGTTAGAATTACGGTATTGAAAATTATAATATTTATCGGCACCGCTTTTTCGCATTCCAATGCGAACCTGTGCATCAGCAACATTAGCGGAATAACTGCAAAATAAATTTTCATTGCGATTTAAATCTATGATTATGTCAAAATTCATTTCCTGCAGTTTTTCTATTAAGTCTTTCGAAGGTAATTTTAACTTTGTAACATCATCAATTCCATAATCGATAACTCCCGGACGAAATTTTTGTGGAAGCAGGCTGAGCCTGTAATCGTGTGTTAATATTTTGAAATGTTTTTCGTTAGAATCTAATAGATGAAGAACATCCATGGCGGAATTAAAATCCTTTTCGTCATCCGGCATTAGGACAAAAAAATTAAAAGATTTTTTGAAAAAGCCGGTAAAGGAAAGCTCAGAATTTTGTTTTTCTTTTAATTTCCGGTTAACCACGTAACCGGCAATCTTTTGACTTATCATATTAATCATTATCAGTCGGCATTATTAAGATGTTCTACAAATTCCTCTTCAGTAAGTATTTTTATGCCTAACTTTTCGGCTTTATCTTTTTTTGAACCCGGATTCTCTCCGGCTAAAACAAAATCGGTATTTTTGCTAACGCTGGAAGTTACTTTTCCACCGAGATTGGATATTTTATCACCGGCTTCTTCCCTTGTAAAATTTGCCAGTGAACCGGTAAGTACAAAAGTTTTACCAGAAAAGAAAGAATTTTCGGTTACGGTTTTTTCGCTAGTAAAATTGAGTCCGTGCTCTTTTAATTTTTCAATTATACCAATATTAGATTCATTCGCAAAGAATTTTTTAACACTTTTACTTATACTCGGCCCAATTTCCCGAATATTTGATATTTCTTCTTCCGAAGCTTCTATTAATTTATCAATTGATAAAAAATGATTTGATAATTTTTTTGCTGCGCCTGAACCGACATATCGAATTCCGATTGCAAATAAAACCTTAGAAAACGGCTGTTCTTTGCTTTTTTCAATTGAAGCAAGCAGATTATCTACGCTTTTTTTGCCGAGCCTTTCTATTTTGATTAACTCATCGCGTTTTTCTCTTAGATCATATATATCCGAATATGTGTGAAGTAATCCTTTTTCAACAAATAAATCAATCAGTGCTTCGCCTAAACCTTCAATATCCATTGCTCCCCGTGCAGCAAAATGAATTATCCGTCCTTTTATTTGCGCCGGACATTCAGTGTTCTCACAATAATAAGCTACTTCACCCTCGGGTTTAAATAAAGTAGAATTACATGAAGGACAATTTTCCGGCGGCTCGGTCGGCTGTGTTCCGTTTTTCCGTTCGCTTAAAACTACAGCTACAACTTTAGGAATTACATCACCGCCTTTTTCGATTACAACTTTATCACCTTCGCGAATATCCTTACGCCTGATTTCATCCATGTTATGAAGAGTGGCACGGCTTATTGTTGATCCGGAAAGCAATACCGGTTCTAATTCTGCGACAGGTGTTATTGTGCCGATTCTTCCGACTTGCCAGGTTATTTTATGAAGTTTTGTGAATGCCTGCTTTGCCTTAAATTTATAAGCTACTGCCCAGCGGGGTGATTTTGCGATATTTCCTAGTATGTTTTGATGCTTAACAGAATTTACTTTTATTACCGCACCGTCAATTTCATATTCAAGCGAATCTCTTTTACTTTCAAGTTCATGACAGGCTTTTAAAGCTTCATCAATATTTTTGCATAATTTGTATTCTGGATTTACATTAAATCCCAGTTTCTTTATTGTTTCTAAATTTTCGTATTGCGAATCAAATTCTTCCTCGGTACTTATAAGTGTATAGAGAAAAACATTCAACGGCCTTTTTGCAACAATTCTAGGATCCTGCATTTTCAAAGTTCCGGCAGCTGAATTACGCGGATTTGCAAATAATTTTTCTCCTCGAGCTTCGCGTTCTTCGTTTAACTTTTGAAAGTCGGCGACATTCATAAATATTTCGCCGCGCACTTCAAAATCTTTTAACTCATAATTTATTGATTTAGGAAATGTTATCTTCAGCGGAACCGAGCGAATGGTTTTTACGTTTGCGGTTATTTCTTCACCGACAGCTCCGTCACCACGGGTTGCAGCAGTATTTAATTTTCCGTTAACATAATTAATACTTACTGAAGCACCATCAATTTTGGGTTCAACAACATATTCTACTTTTTCGTTATCCGGCAAAGTTTCGCGGACTCTTCTATCAAAATCAAAAAGCTCATCTTCGTTATATGTATTAGCAAGGCTCAACATCGGAACCTTATGATTTACCGGATTGAAATCTTTTGTTAAATCTTTTCCGACTCTCTGAGTGGGGGAATCCGGTGTTATAAGTTCGGGATTATTCTGCTCAAGAGTCTCAAGCTCTTTCATTAAAGCATCATATTCCTGATCGCTTATCACAGGCTCTGCCAGGATATAATATTTGTAATCATGTTCGCGTATTAAGTCCCGCAGTTCTTCTAATCTTTTTTGTACTTCTGATGACATTTAATTGTTGTCGAAATTTGGTTGTTGATTCAAGTATTTCAGACCGGTACTATCTATTTCCACGTATCGCACTTTTTTATTCTGCCCGCTGAACTTTAGCGGTTTGTTATTAAGCTTAAATCTAACCGCACCGGAATTTCCGATTGTCATTTT
>JARRKF010000317.1:0-2940 GCA_037388405.1 Ignavibacteriaceae bacterium
TAATAAACAAATTTTTGTAATCTTTATAAAAATTATTATTATATACCCAACCTGAGACTAACAATGCACCGGCTCCCCATATAACAGGAATTTTCCAATAAGACTCTGTATAAAACTGACCAAGACCTGGAACTATAGCACTCCTAAGTACAGCACCCCAGGGAGATTTTTGCATTACAAAAACGGAATCTGAAGGTTGGTTAACTTCGGTTTGATTTTGACCGTTTGCAAATGTGCTTAGAATAATAAGCACAATTGTAGCTCTAACTATAATTTTTACTGATGATATCAAACAATTCAATTAGTCGCTCTAACTCATCTCTTGAATAAAATTCTAATTTTATTTCTCCTGTCCCATCTTTTCTTTGAACACAAGTAACTTTGGTTCCGAACGTAGCACGAAGTTTATCTTCAATATCTCTCAAGTTTGGAGTGTAAAAGATGGCTTTATTCTCATCTATTTCAGTTGACTTTTTTGTTTTTCTTGTATCGCCATCATTCAACTCCCTTACTAATCTTTCAACTTTTCTAACAGATAAATTTTTCTTAATTATATTATCAAGAAGCTGAACTTGAAGACCCTCATTTTCAAGATTGATTATTGCTCTTGCATGACCCATAGAAATTTTATCTTCAACTAAGGCTTCTTTAATTTTCTGAGGCAACTTTAAAAGACGAATTGAATTTGCAATTGTAGTTCGGTCTTTACCAACTCTATCTGCTATTTGTTCCTGAGTAAGATGACATTCATCCATTAATCTTTTATATGCTGAACCAATTTCTATAGGATTTAATTTTTCTCTTTGAATATTTTCAATTAGTGCAAGGGCGAGCATCAATTCTTCAGAATCGACATCAATTATATAAGCGGGTATTTCTTTGTAACCAATTTCTTTGCAAGCTTTTAATCGGCGTTCGCCGGAGATTAGTTGATATTTGTGGTCAGGTGCTCTCCGTACAGTGATTGGTTGAATTAAACCGTTAGTGAGGATCGATTTTTTTAATTCTTCAAGTGAAACCGGATCAATATTGAATCTTGGCTGATATGGATTTCTTGAAATAAAATCTACTGCTATTTTAGCAAGAACGTCAACCTGTTTTCCATCGTCATCTTTAACTCTACTTAAATCTGTATCCGGTTCATTATTTTTAATATAATCCTGAGGTTTGATCAGTGCATCTAATCCTCTACCAAGTCCTGTTTTAATTTTGTTCATTTTTTCAATTATTAGATTTTGAATTTCTTTCAATTAATTCAGCTGCAAAAGCCATATAATTTTGAGCTCCTGTAGAAACAGCATCGTATAAGATAATTGGTTTGCCAAAACTTGGTGCTTCCGATATCCGCACATTACGATTGATTACTGTATTAAAAACTTTATCACCAAAATACTTTCTAACCTCTTCGGCAACCTGATGTGAAAGTCGTAATCTTGTATCAAACATAGTTAACAAAACGCCCTCTATACTCAACTCAGGATTATAATACTGTTTGACTATATTGATTGTATTTAAAAGTTGACCTAAACCCTCGAGTGCAAAATACTCACACTGAACCGGTATTAAAACTGAATTCGATGCAGTCAAAGCATTTAATGTTAAAAGACCAAGAGAAGGCGGACAATCAATTAAAATATAATCATATCTTTGGTAAACTTCACTAAGAGCTTCTTTTAAAATAGTTTCTCTTTTTGGTAATTCAACCATTTCTATTTCTGCTCCAACAAGATTGATATTTGATGGGAGCACATCGAGAAAAGGCATATAAGATTCAATTATAACATTTTTAATCTCTTCAGCTCCAACCAGAACTTCATAAACTGACGGATTATGTTTAATAATATTTAAACCCGAAGATGAATTTGATTGAGGATCGATATCAATTAATAATGTCTTCTTTTCAGAAGCAGCAATTAATGAAGAAAGATTAATTGCTGTTGTAGTTTTTCCAACACCACCTTTCTGATTTGCTATAGAAATGATTTTAGTCATACTAAATAATAAAAGAAGACAATTTTTATTTTATAATTTAAAGTTGAATTTCTTCACCAAAATCCATAACACGCACTTTGAATCCCTTTGCTTCAGCTTTCTTCTTAAATTCATTCGGATCAGCTTTAATAACCGGAAACGTATCATAGTGTATCGGTATCGCGACCTTTGGTGAAGTAAGCTCAATAGCGTTTATTGCATCTGTAATTCCCATTGTAAAATTATCACCGATTGGAAGAATCATATAATCAATGGGAGTCATTTCTCCGATTAGTTTCATATCATATAATCCAGTATCGCCAGTATGGTAAACGTTTATTCCATCTGCTGAGATAATAACTCCGGCAGGTTCTCCGCCATAATGATTATCTGGAGTTAATGAACCATGATGAGCGATTGTAAATTTAACCCTGCCAAAATCAAAATTATAACCACCACCAATATGCATATTGTGTGCATTAAAACCTTTTGAATTACAATAATTTGCAAGTTCATTCACGCATATAAAAGTGGAATTACTGCGTTTTGCTATATCAAAACTATCTCCGATGTGATCGCTATGGGCATGAGTTAATATTATGTAATCAGCTTTTAGATCCGAGGCTTTAACTGGTGCGTTTGGATTTCCAGTTAAAAATGGATCTATTAAAATTAATTTCCCACCAGACGTAGTTATCTGGAATCCTGAGTGTGATAAGTATCGTAATTTCATTTTACCCTCTCCGTTATTGTAAAATCAATACCTAATATTCAACTTACAAAAATAAACAGTTAAATATTTAATCTGAATAAAATTATTTATCTGTTTATTTTTGTAAGTTGAATATTAGGTATTGATTTTACAATAACAGAGAGGGTAAAATGAAATTACGATACTTATCACACTCAGGATTCCAGATAACTACGTCTGGTGGGAAATTAATTTTAATAGATCCATTTTTAACTGGA
>JARRKF010000318.1:0-4224 GCA_037388405.1 Ignavibacteriaceae bacterium
GAAATATAATCTTCCAATGTTGCAACCAGTTGATCGAGGAGGAAAATTCACTTCTGAAGTAACTGATTTTGCAGGTCAGTTTGTGAAAGATGCTGATACGGAAATCATTATAAAACTTAAAAAAGAAGGCAAACTTTATAAAAGAGAAACCATTGTACATACTTATCCTTTTAGCTGGCGAAATCAGGATGTACCGGTTATTTATTATGCAAGAGAATCTTGGTTTATCAGAACAACCTCGGTTGCTAAAAGAATGGTTGAACTGAACAAAACAATTAACTGGCAGCCGCCTGAAGTTGGTTCGGGAAGATTTGGTAACTGGCTGGAAGAAAATAAAGACTGGGCTTTATCAAGAGATAGATTTTGGGCAACTCCGCTTCCTCTTTGGGTAAATGAAAATGGCGATGTGATTGCGGTCGGAAGTATAGATGAGTTAAAAAAAGGATTTATAATTGAAGACAATAAAAGAGTTTCAGTTAGTGAGGTTGAAAAAATTGATTTGCACAAACCTTTCGTAGATAATGTTTTCTTTGAAAAAAATGGAAAGATATATAAACGAACTCCTGAATTAATTGATGTTTGGTTCGATTCCGGTGCAATGCCTTTCGCACAATATCATTATCCTTTTGAAAATAAAGAATGGTTTGAGAAAAAAGCTTTTCCTGCAGATTTTATCTGTGAAGGAATTGATCAAACACGTGGTTGGTTTTATACTCTTCATGCAATTGCCACAATGCTATTCGATAATGTTGCTTACAAGAATTTGATTGTAAACGAACTGATACTTGACAAAAACGGAATGAAGATGTCGAAGTCAAAAGGCAACACGGTTGATCCTTTTGTACTTTTTGAAAAATATGGTGCCGATACAACCAGATGGTATCTTGTTACAAACAGTCCACCCTGGAGACCAACTCTTTTTGATGAGGACGGATTAGTTGAAGTTCAGCGAAAATTTTTTGGCACTTTGCTAAACACTTACGCTTTCTTTGCACTCTATGCAAACATTGATAGTTTTGATAATAAACAAGCGCAGGTTCCGCTTTCAAAAAGAGAAGAAATCGACAGATGGATTTTGTCAAAGCTTAATTCCCTTGTCAGCAATCATATCAAGTTGATGGATCAGTATGAAGTTACGAAAGCTGCGAGAGCCATTTCAGATTTTACAATTGATCATCTTTCAAACTGGTATGTGAGAAGATGCAGAAGAAGATTCTGGAAATCTGAAATGAATGAAAATAAACTTGCAGCCTATCAGACTCTTTATGAATGTCTGATTACTATTTCCAAACTTGTTGCTCCATTTGCACCATTCATTGCAGAAGAATTATTTCAGGATTTAAATTCAGTTACACAATCTGAAAAAGTTGAATCAGTTCATCTAACAGATATTCCGACAAAAGGTGAAATCAATAAGGAGCTTGAAGAAAAAATGGATCTTGCTCAGCATGTAGTTTATCTTGCCAGAGCAATAAGAGCAAAATCAAATTTAAAAGTACGCCAGCCACTGAAGAAGTTAATGGTTGTTGTTGATAAGAATAAAAAAGATTCTGTGGCTAAAATGATAGATGTAATTCTGGAAGAAGTTAATATTAAAGAACTGGAAATTGTGGAAGATGATTCAGTAATTGTGCATAAAACAGCGAAACCTAACTTTAAAACTATTGGTCCTAAATTTGGTAATAAAGTAAAATCTGTTTCTGAAAAAATAAAAAATTTTACAAGCTTAGATATAAAAATTCTTGAGAATGGAAATCCTTTGTCAGTTCAAGTAGACAATGAAAATATCGAAATCTCATCTGAAGATGTTGAGATAGTTAGCGAACAAATATCTGGCTGGGTTGTTGAAAGCGAAAATGGATTAACTGTTGCAGTCGATACTCAGTTAACTAAAGACTTAATTTATGAAGGTCTGGCAAGAGAATTTGTTAACAGAATTCAGAATATGCGGAAAGATGCAGGCTTTCAGGTTACGGATAAAATAAATATTGAATATTCGGCTGATAAAGATTTTGTGAATGCTATAAATTCATTTACGAAATATATTTCTGTAGAAACTCTTGCGGTAAAAATTGAAAACAAAAATGAATTGAACGGAGAATTTTTACAGGACTGGAAGATTGGGGGAAGTGAAATTAAAATTAAAATTGAAAAAGCAAGTATTTAAATGATAGGAGAAAAATAAAATGGCAAAGAAAGCTACAACCAAAATCGCCAAAAAATCGTCTAATAAGGCTGCAAAAAAGAAACCAGTAAAGAAAGCGGCGTCAGTGGTTAGAAAAAAGACAAATGCAGTTGCAAAAAAATCTGCAAAGAAAAAAGTTGTTCCAAGAAAAACGGCAACGAAAATCACCGTAGATAAAAAAACTGAGAAGCCAGTTCGAAAAGCTGTAAGAATTATTTCAACAAGAAAAGTAAGATTAGGTAAAACTCAGGAAGTTAATGTTGAGGATGTTGTTGAATCAAGAAATAAAGCGATACAAAAAATTAAGGGATACAGTAAGAAAGATCTTGAGCATTTCAAACAGATAATTCTTGATAAAAGAGATGAGATTATCGAGCAGCTGCAGAACCTGAAGGATCAAATGCTTGATCCTACTACAGGAGAGTATATAAATGAAAACTCACCTTATTCTCTTCATATGGCAGAGCAGGGAACTGATGCAATGGAAAGAGAAAAAACTTTTCTTTATGCGCAGAGAGAAAACAAATTCCTTGGTTATCTGGAAGATGCACTTAAAAGAATTGAGGCCGGCACATATGGAATCTGCATAGAATGTATTGATGAACCTCAGAATTTATGCGAGACGTGTCCGTTAATTCCGAAAGAAAGACTTGAAGCCGTACCGCATAGCCAGCATTGTCTTCCGATAAAACAAAGGCAGGAAAAAAAGTAAGCGTTAATTAGAGCTATAACAAATTTGATGTAATATTGAGATATAAAACATACAGGACTCGGTTTGGGCGAAAGCAAACCTTTGATTGGCAATGTAGTTAATATAACTCTGGTTGAAAATCCCGGAATTGCTTTTGGAATAATACCTGGTACAGTTTTAAAAGAATTGATTCTGATTTTAACCATATTGTTATGCATAGGATTAGCTGTTTATTTAGTAACTGCAAAAAATGCAGATAGAAAAGTTAGGATTTCAATCGGATTGATTTTAGCAGGTGCGGCAGGTAATTTGTTTGACAGGATTTTCTACGGTTATTTTTTTGGTTATGCCCCGATTTTCCATGGAAGAGTCGTTGATTTTTTGGATGTGAAAATCTTTAAAATTTTTATGTTTGGTGATAAGCTTGGTAATTATATCTTTAACTTTGCAGATCTGAGTATAACATTAGGTATTTTCACTCTTATCTATCTTATCTTCAGAATAAGAAATCAGAACAATGAAATTATGTTAGTACAAAAACTTGCAGAAGAAACACAGGATAAATCTTGAAAGTTTTATATTTATCATTAGTAGTTTTAATTGCTGATCAGCTTTCTAAATTATATGTGAAGGGAATAACTTTACCCATCGCTAACCTAAAGATTGGCGGGATGCAGTTAGGTGAATCTATTTCTGTAATTGGTGATTTCTTTAGAATAACATTTACTGAAAATCCCGGTATGGCTTTTGGCTATAATCCGGGCAGCGACTTTAAACTTTGGATAACTATATTTTCGGTTGTTGCAAGCATTGGATTATTATTCTATCTCTATTCCTCACGTAAAAAATCACTCAGCTTAAGAGTTGCAATAGCACTAATTCTGGCCGGTGCAATCGGAAATGTTTTTGACAGAGTTTTTTATGGTGTAATTTATCATTATGCTCCATTGTTTTATGGTAAAGTGGTTGACTTCTTTGACTTCGATTTCTTTAATTTTAAGTAATATGGAAGAATCTATGAGAGATGGCCAATATTTAATATTGCCGATGCTTCAGTTACAGTCGGAGTATTGATTTTACTGTTCTTTTACAAAAAACATCAGGAAGACGATATTAAAGCCGGAGAAATTTCTGAAGACAATATGAATGGAAAAACTAAAATAATTCCCGGAACATCTAATTTAGAAAATGATATTTCTGATAAAGTAAATGATGATAAGTTAGACGATGAAGCTGATAAAGGAAAAGAAATATCGGTTTGAGGTCCCGGAAGGAAAAAAGAAAGAAAGACTGGATCTCTTTCTCACCAACGCTATTGATAATGCAACCCGCTCCAAAGTTCAAAAAC
>JARRKF010000319.1:0-4378 GCA_037388405.1 Ignavibacteriaceae bacterium
GTTAATTATTGGCTGGTAAGGACTTGGCTGTTGTGATTTTTTCAAGCTGTCCGGGGTAGGGAAGAATTGCATAAAATTATTTCGTATAGCTTTTCCGATCAATATTTGCGCAACTTTAGCTGGTCCTTCCTGCTCACCTTCGTAAACGAGTTCTATCTTTCCTGTAATCGCAGGAATAATTCCGTATAGATCACTTATTCTAAGATGAGTTGCATTTTCATTATTAATAATTCTTCTTCGCTCAGCAGTGCTTATCAGGTTTTCATATGCTGAAATTGTTAATCTCGCTGACACGCCGCTTTTTGCATCAATGTATTCACTCGCTCTGGCTTCAAAAGCAATCTGTTCTACAAGATTAAGTAAAACCTCATCAGGATTTATTTTTTCTTTTTGATCATCAGCTAATCTGGCTTCCTGCTTCGTAATCATTTTTGAGATTTCAATATTCTTAGGATAGTGAGTGAGGATCTGACTGTCGATTCTGTCCTTCAAAGGAGTAACAATTGATCCACGATTTGTATAATCTTCAGGATTAGCTGTGAAAATAAATTGTATATCAAGTGGTAATCTTATTTTAAAACCTCTAATCTGAATGTCACTTTCTTGCAGTATGTTAAAAAGTGCCACCTGAATTCTTGCTTGAAGGTCAGGAAGTTCATTGATTACAAAAATTCCTCTGTGCGATCTTGGAATAAGTCCAAAATGAATTACTCGTTCATCTGAATAAGGCAGTTTTAAAGCAGCTGCTTTTATAGGATCAACATCACCAATTAAATCTGCTACGGAAACATCAGGAGTCGCAAGTTTTTCAGTATATCTTTCCGAACGATGTAGCCAACTTATTTTGGTATTATCACCATCCTTTTTAATAATTTCTTTGGCAATTACTGAAAGTGGATTAAATGGATCGTCGTTCAGTTCGGAACCTTCTACGAAAGGAATATATTCATCCAGAAGGTTTATCATCAAGCGTGCAATTTTTGTTTTCGCCTGACCTCTCAAGCCTAAAAATAAAATGTCATGTCTCGATAAAATTGCTGTTTGAAGATCCGGAATAACCGTATCCTCAAATCCTATAATTCCATCAAATGCATTCTTCTTCTCTTTTAAAAATTTTATCAGGTTATCTCTTAATTCATCTTTAATGGTTTTTGGTTTATAACCACTCTTCTTTAATTCTCCAAGTGTTTTAATATCAGTATTGATCATTCTTAAAATATTCCTTCTTAGTAATTAGTGTACTCGTTTTCTTCTGTTACGAATGTAATCTTCAAATAAAAAGTCGCCCAGACCGGTAAGACTGCTATAATAAGCTCTACCATTGTTGATCTTCGTAAATTCTCTTACAAACTGCTGAAGGTAAGGATCGCGGGCAATCATAAATGTAGTAACGGCAATGTTTTGTTTTCTGCAAATAGCTGCTTGATCAAGAGTTTTATTGATAATTTTTCTATCAAGTCCAAAACTATTTTTGTAATATTTAATTCCGATCTTCAAGCATGTTGGCTTACCATCAGTTATCATAAAAATTTGTTTGTTATTAGTTTTTCTTCTGCGAAGAATGTCATTAGCTAACTGTAAACCAGCGACAGTGTTTGTATGGTAAGGTCCGACTTCAAGGTAAGGAAGATCTTTTATTTCAATCGGCCAGGCATCGTTTCCGAATGCAATTATATCCAGAGTGTCTTTTGGATATTTTGTAGTTATAAGTTCTGAAAGAGCCATTGCAACTTTTTTTGCCGGGGTTATTCTGTCTTCACCATAAAGTACCATTGAGTGGGAAACATCAATCATCAATACAGTTGATGTAAGTGCTTTATAATCTCTTTCTTCAATTTCAAGATCTTTTTCTGTTAATTTGAAATCATCTATGCCGTGATTTATCTGTGCATTCTTAATAGAATCGGTCATATCAATCTGATCAAGAGTGTCACCAAAGCTATATTCTCTTCTATCAGAAGTTATTTCATCACCGGTTCCTGAGAATGGAGTTCTGTGGCTACCACGAGCAGATTTTTTTAGCTTCCCAAAAATTTCTTCAAGCGATTGTTTTCTGATTGTCAATTCACTCTTCGCTGTAAGGTTTAAAACATTTCCGTCTTCGTTTTCCTTTATATAACCTCTTTCCTTTAACTCATCTATAAAATCTCCCATTCCATATTCATCATTGGTAATATTATATTGACGATCAACTTCGTTCATCCAGTTCAAAGCTTCAGAAACATCCCCGGATGTAATAGTTACAAGTTGAAGAAAAATTTTGAGCAATTCTTCAAAATTACTATCTCCCAGATTTTTGGGAATAAAATTTGTAAATCTATGTCCTATCATATATAATCAAACAATTTTATTTAAATATTAGTTCGCATTAATTTTAGATTGAAAATATATCAATCTAAAGGTTAATGCAAGAAAATTATTTTTGGAGAATTTGGAAAAGAGAAGGGGGAAAATATCCCCCAAATTTTATTTTTTATCAGTTGGAATTCGTGTCTCTAGAACGTTGTCTATTAGTTTATAGGCTTTTGCTTCTTCGGAAGTCATAAAGTAATCTCTATCGCAATCTTTTGTAATTTGCTCAATCGATTTTCCTGTATGTTTCACTAAGATCTGATATAAAGTATCTCTTGTTTTAAGCATTTCCTTAGCTTGAATTTCGATATCGGTAGTTTGTCCTTGCAATCCTCCAACCCAAGGTTGGTGTATCATAATTTTTGAATGTGGTAGTGCAGATCTTTTTCCTTCAGTTCCACCGGCTAAAAGGATTGCTGCCATACTTGCAGCCATACCAACACAAATTGTAGAAATATCAGGTTTTATATAGCGCATAGTATCGTAGATTGCAAGTCCCGAAGTAACGCTGCCACCGGGTGAATTTATATAAAGATTAATATCTTTTTGTGAATCTTCAGCTTCAAGAAATATAAGCTGAGCAATCGTTCGCCGCGACCGGTCTGTTCTATAACATAAGGTACGAGCTGGTTGTAAATTTCTATTTTATTTTTCATTCTTTTTCCTCTTTGTTTGTTGATCCGGATCAACTCTTTTAATTTCATTATTCATTTTTAGAAAATTGAAAAGTTTATTGTCAAGCATTCTTTCTGTTTGATTAGAGGTTTTATAAAAGTTCATTAATTTCTCAACAGGTAAACTAGTCTTTTCAGAGTCTGCTTTGGCAAGTTCTTCCAATTCATCATCTGTAACTTTCAAATTTTCTTTTTTCAAAATCTCTGACTTGATTTGATACCATTTAACTTCGTTAAGCGCTGACGGTTTCAGATATTCTCTAAGATACTTTGTGTCAACCTTTTTCATTCCCTGATTCTTTAATCTTTCTTCTTCATTCTTAACAAGCTCTGTGAGAACGCTTTCAACAAGTGAAGCCGGAGGAGTAAAATCATTATTTTTAATTATAGTACCAACCAGCACATTTCTTGTATATTCCTCTACTCTCTGATCATAATAGTTGGTTATATCTTTCTCAATTGCGTTTCTTAGTTCAGATTCTGTTGAGATTTTATCTTTGGTTACTTTCTTAATTAGTTCCTCGTTAAGTTCTGGAAGTTGAATTTTCTTAATTCCGTTTATCAGAACTTCGTAGTCAAAATGCTCGGTGATAGTTTCTTCCTGACCTTCTTTATTTGTAACGGTTTTTTCATCATGAAAATGAAATTTAAACTTATCACCAACCTTTTTCCCTTTTGCATTATTCTTTATGTCGGGATGTACATTTTTGTTTGAAAGGTCAATCTGCATTTTTTCAGGTTTAGTTTTTTCATCGGGATTACCTTCGTCATTTAATCTTGTAAGTTCAACATCCAATAAAAAATTTTCATCATCACCGACTACTTCGGCCGTTTCTTCAATGCTGTTTGAGCGCAAAATTTTATTTATTTCATTATCGACTTCTTCGGGTTTTACTTTTATATCCGGCACTTCAATTAACTGATCCTTATAATCTTTAACTTCAATTTCGGGAACTACTTCATATTTCACTTTGAATTTAAAATCCTTTTCAGGATTAAAATCAATGTCAGTCATAATAGGCTGACCAACAGGACGGAGGTCATTCTCTTTTGCAATTTGCCAGAATCTTGCATTGGCAACATTTTCTGAAGCTTCAATTTCAAGTGCATTTCCATATCTCTGCCTTAAAATGTTCGTGGGAACTTTTCCTTTTCTAAAACCGGGCACCTCAATATTACGTGCTTGTTTCTTTATTTCGTCATCAATCTCGTTTTTAATCTCGTCGTAATTTAAAGTAACTTCAACTTCTTTTTCGGACTGAGATATTTCATTAACTACAAATTCCAAATTCACCTCTTAATTAGTATTAAATTTAGTATGTGCGAGAACGGGGACTCGAACCCCGACACCT
>JARRKF010000320.1:0-3380 GCA_037388405.1 Ignavibacteriaceae bacterium
ATGCATGTAAGAAATGTTTTGCATCACTTTTCACTGACAGAGCTATAACTTACAGAAAAGAGAATGGATTTGACAGCATGGATGTTGCTCTTTCTGCCGGTGTGCAAAAAATGGTTAGGTCGGACAAGGCTGGATCTGGCGTCATGTTTACCCTTGACACTGAAACAGGATTTCCAAGAACTATAATAATCAATGCTGGATGGGGACTAGGAGAATATATTGTTAAGGGAGAGATAAATCCTGATCGGTATGTTGTTTTTAAGCCACCACTTGAAAATGAGAAAATGGTTCCTATCTTAGAAAAAGCTTTGGGGACTAAAGATAAAAAATTAGTTTATTCTGAGAAGGTTGGCGAAACCACCAAAAATGTTCAAGTCCCTAAGGAAGAACGTGAGTCTTTTGTTTTGACTGATAAAGAGATTTTGCAACTGGCTCGGTGGGGATGCAAAATTGAAGAGCATTACAAGCGTCCTATGGATATTGAATGGGCAAAAGATGGCGAAAGTGGTCTATTGTATATTGTACAGGCAAGGCCTGAAACTGTTCAAAGCCGTAAAGAATCTAGTTCATTGATGTCTTATACTTTGAAAGAAAAAGGAAAGGAATTAATCACTGGGATAAGCATTGGTGAAGCAATCGCTGCTGGTAAAGTTTGTAAGATTTTGGATCCTAAGAATATAGATCAATTCATAGAGGGAAGAATACTTGTTACAGAAATGACTGATCCTGATTGGGTTCCCATTATGAAGCAGGCAGCGGGTATTATTACTGATTTTGGGGGACGTACTTCGCATGCTGCTATTGTGAGCAGAGAGTTAGGGATTCCAGCTATTGTTGGCACAGAATCAGCTACAAATGTCTTGCAGAATGGACAGGAAGTAACAATGTCTTGTTCAGAAGGTGAAACGGGGCATATTTATGCTGGTATTCTGGAATTTGAGAAAAGTAAAGTAGATGCTAAGGATATTCCTGAGACTAAAACAAAGATAATGATGAATATGGCTAGTCCAGATGCTGCTTTTAGGTGGTGGAGACTTCCTTGTGAAGGTATTGGCTTAGCGAGAATGGAATTCATAATTAATAATGTTATTAAGATCCATCCTATGGCTTTGGTTAAGTTTGATAGTTTAAAAGATGATACTGCGGTTCAGGAGATTAAAGAACTTACAAAGAGCTACTCTGATAAGACATATTATTTTGTTGATAATCTTGCTAAAGGTATAGCAAGAATTGCTGCTGCACAATATCCTTATCCAGTTATTGTTAGAATGAGCGACTTTAAGACCAACGAGTACGCCAACCTCATTGGAGGTAAAGAGTTCGAACCATCTGAAGAAAATCCCATGTTAGGATTTAGGGGCGCTAGTAGATATTATAGCGATAGATATAGAGAAGGATTTGCACTTGAATGTCGAGCCATTAAGAAAGCTCGGAAAGAAATTGGCTTAACAAATATTCTAGTTATGATTCCGTTTTGCAGAACGATAAAGGAAGCAAAAAAGGTAACAGAAGTTATGTCTGCCAACGATTTGGAACGAAAAAAGGATGGCCTTCAGATTTTTGTTATGGCAGAAATCCCTTCCAACGTAATTTTAGCAGAAGAATTTGCTGAATACTTTGACGGCTTCTCGATTGGCTCAAATGATTTAACTCAATTAGTATTAGGTGTCGATCGGGATTCAGCTGAGCTTGCTAATCTATTCGATGAACGGAACGAGGCAGTAAAGAAATTTATTAAAAACCTTATCGAGTCTGCTCACCATTCAAACCGAAAAGTGGGCATTTGTGGTCAGGCTCCTAGTGATTATCCTGATTTCGCTGCTTTTCTAGTTCGTTTTGGTATCGATTCAATTTCAGTTAATCCCGACAGTGTAATAAAGGTAAAAGAACATGTTGCGAAAACAGAAAAAGAATTAGAAAAGTGATATGGGATATATTCGTGCGACTTTTTATGTAACTTGATAATAATAATATGTGGTTTCGTCCCAAGCGAACACAAAGATCCGTTGTTCTTTATCTACTGAAACAGTTAAAGAATCAAGAGCTGACTTAACTGTCATTGCATCTTGGTTGAATGCTGACCAACCAACTTTTTCAGCAAAAACAACTTCTGGAGATGTGGCAGTGAGGTCCGAATAATATACGTCATAAACTATCACTTCGACGTCTATTCCTTCGGTTTTTAATTCTTCAATTTTCTGATTCATAACAAAATCAGGATACCAAAAAAAGTAAGCCCATAAAGCGATAAAAATTAATATTATCACCACAGGAATCAAAAATTCTTTCTTTAACTTCAATTAACAACCCGCTAGTACTTTAAATCACCAATGATTTAAGCGTTTAATCAAAAAACAACAAATTTATACGATTATTAAGAAAAATGAAACAAGTAGACTATAATTTTTACATTCAAACTGTTTCGATCAACCAATATCATAGTGGGCGAATAATTATTATAATCGGGAAGAAAAGATGAATGAGTACCCTCCTAGCAAATAGAAAAAATTTAAACCTAAACATAAGCTGGCTAATATAGATAAAAAAATTTCTTACAAGGGCTTACAAAGTATTATAGTGTATTACAATGCAAACATGAGATTTATTTTTACTATTCTTCAAAGAATATCATATGTCAAATAATACAGTTAAGATTGTAACATTAATTTCTGTAATTGCTATAATACTTTCGGTATTTAATGTAATTTTGATTTTAAATAATAATGCTCCTCAAAATATACAGGTTAACGATTTACAAAATAGCATCGACCAGAATCAAGAGAATCTTAACGGGATATCTTCAGAATTATCGGATTTGAGAAATCAAGTAGATTCAATCGATCAAACAACAAATATAGATTTAGGAGAAATTAGATCATCTATCGGCAATATTGAAAATCTAATAGGGGAAATAACAAATAGCAACAGATATTGAAATCGAATTCTATGATAGAACAAGAACATCTGCAA
The DNA here is from genome assembly GCA_037388405.1 of Ignavibacteriaceae bacterium. Taxonomy (GTDB): domain Bacteria; phylum Bacteroidota; class Ignavibacteria; order Ignavibacteriales; family Ignavibacteriaceae; genus IGN2. Next base: position 2,971 of record JARRKF010000320.1, read on the forward strand.
CAATAATAGGCTCTGATCCATATTCTGACATTTCGGTACTCCATATTGATACCAGTCCATCGGGTGCTGAACCTTTAGTGCTTAGCAATAAATCGACTGGAATCGGTCAACAGGTAATAGCTATAGGAAATCCTCTTGGACTAACTGACAGCCTTTCTGTGGGATATATTAGCCAAGTTAACAGAACACTAGATATTGAACCAATAATAATACCTGTATTCCAATTAGATCTAACTATAGCACCAGGTAGTTCAGGAGGACCATTACTTGACTTATATGGTGACGTTGTAGGGATAACAAATGCAGGAACAGATGTCGGATTTAATTTTGCAGTTCCAGTAACTATTATGAAAAGAGTTATTCCCAGCTTAATCAACCAAGGACATTATAACCATCCATTCTTAGGAGTA
>JARRKF010000321.1:0-2917 GCA_037388405.1 Ignavibacteriaceae bacterium
TTATCAATTTTATTTGTCTTTTTAAAATCTGATTGTACTAGTAATTCAGTAAATTCCTTAAATGTTTTGGAAGCTCTTGAAGATGGATACTTCTCTCTAATTTCATTCATTAAATCATAAAGATTTTTATTAAATTTTTTTGTTGTCCAATCAAAGGATGGTGTATTTTCTTGCCCCAGGTAAATTAGAGAAATATATTTATTGAACTCAGATTCTGCAACATCTTTATATTCCAATTTCTGCGCTTTGTCCATTAAATTTCCCCAAAGAAATGCCCTATTAACCAAACTTTTTTCAGGTATTATTATTGAAGCATCATCACAGCAAATAGAATCTATTTCTTGACAATAGAGATTTAGAAACTCAATTGAAGTTGAATCAAGTAATTCAATGATATCAGATTTAATGTAATCTGTATTTTTGGTCATATATATCATTCCCTCAGATTGGGCAATATTAAATCCATTAGCTTCTGCTTTTCTTTTAAAATCTATTGCAATTGCATAAATGGTATCATCGGGGGCATATGCCAAAGTATTCAAGGAATCATAATTACTCAAATCGAATAGAATGTCATTGAAATCATTAACTATTTTACTGTACTCATCCAAAAATTGCATTATATCCTTATCAATTTTAGTTGAATCTTGTTGTAATTCTGAAATGAGTTTTTGCTTAAGTGTCTGAGTAATTGCCCAATCAAAAGTCTTATTTTGTAAATCAGATTTCGTTTTAATTTCTTTCTCAGTTGAATCTAGTTCAGTTTTGATTTCTATACGTTTAACCTGATTATCAAATTTTGTTTTATTATTTTTATTCTGACAGGAGACTATAGTCAGACAAATTGATGCAATTATTGTCATTGGGAGTTTCATATTTATCTTTTTAATTGTCGGTAACGGTCACTTTCAAGTTGTCAGGAAAGTAGCAGAGACAACGGACACCACCACACCCTCAATGCAATTTGCAAATTGTTACCCACAGATTTTTAATTTTTATATTTCATTTTCGTTTCACAGTCAATTAGTTGTTTGTCTGAATCTGTGTCAACAACTTGAAATATCTCAAGTCTTTATTTGCAAACGAATTCACTATTAGTGAGTCTTTCTCAAATTTGTATTCTCCTCTAAATTCGTGAACGATTTTCCCTTGCTCACCAAATTTTTTAAATGTGAATACTCCATTTGTAAGAGCTATTTCCGAATAACCAACTTTCTGACTGGAATGAAATTTTTCTCCATCCGAATTTTTAAAGTCCTTATAAAATCCTTTTACTTTTTTCTTTTCTGGGTTTCGCTCAGAATATTCAATTAAGACTCTATTCCCAATTTGTTGTTTTCCAAATCGTTTGTCAACCTTACTGAAGTCATAGTAGACTTTGTCATTGACTGAAAAAGCATACTTTACATTTTGAATATATCTGTGTCCTCGAACTGCATAGCCTATGTTTGTGTCAATTATCTTTCCAGTTGTCATTTTTGTTTTTCCCCAGAATATTGTAGGCAATTCAAAAATGTTCCATGCTAAAAAAGCAAAGACGGAAATGAAGATTAGTCCAGATATCCATGGGTTACTTTTTTTCATTTTTCCAAATTGGCTATAACGGTCACTTGTATATGTTTGGGCGGTCCCGATGCACATCGGGGCTGTCAGACCCGCAGGAGGCGACAACACAGGTTTGACTTGTCAAACCGAGATGAACCCCGCCTGCCATATGACAAATTGTTATGCATCTTAATTTTCATTTATTGTTTTAATCCAACCAAAAATTCCTTTATTAAATCGAAATTTGACTGCACAAATATTCCGATAAAAATTAAAATCAATCCAAGTGCAATATTTAGAACACGATTTCCTCCAGAACCTCTTATTAAAACGCTGTCCGAGTGATTGTCCGGATTTACGTATACATTTACCGTTTTATTTGCAGGAAACATTTTCAATATTTTTTCAGCTTTGTTGTCGTATGTAAGGTAAACTTTGTCTCCAAGGTAGGCTTGGTTTGATTTAAATTTATTTCCTAAAAGCTCATATTCATATTCAATATCAGCCCGATAATAATTTTCAAACGTTTCTCTAGTTAAGCTTTGGGATATCCCCATCTCAGATTTAATAATCTTTCCCTTAGCAAGAGTCCAACCCAAAGTTTTCTGTCCTTTAAATAAGAGATGAACATTATAAACACATAATGAAATCCCTGTTATCGCAAAAAGGATAAAGATTATAGTGTCAAGATTATTCTCTAAAAATTCCATCATTTGTGCGGCGTTTTATTATGATGCATACGGTAAGTATAAAGTGCGTTTTAATGCAATTTATACAAGGTTATAGGTCTTTAATTAGGAGTCAATTTTTCTCCATACTAATTTATGTTTGTTTGGACCAATAAAATCAGTGCTTAAGGTCAGTTTATCTTCGTTGAACTCAAATTTTCTGATTTGATTTTGACCAACCCAATTCGGGAAAGAACTTATTTTAATTTGATGGACTACTTGTTTTGAATTAAGATTCACTTCATAATTTCCCGAGTAAGCAATAAATCCCTTAAAAGCAATGACAACTTCATCTGGTTGGCCTTGAAGGGGATCCTCTGAAAGAAATTGATGCCTATTGTTTTTCATAATCATTACTGACATATTTCCATTGCTTCCATAATTTATTTGCCCTATTGCGTCCGCTCCAAAAGGAAAGTCTTTTTTCCCATCTTTTGACTCGATAGTCCATTCCTGTAATTCCCAGGAACCAACAAATTGTTGATTTTTCATATTTTCCATGTTTATGTTCGCAATAATCGTATCCGTTTCATCATTTTTTGTTGAAGAGTTATGTTGTTTGCAACTTGTAAAACATAAGATCATTAAAAATAAGATCGTAATAAATTCTTTAATTGCGATTATTTTTTGTTAATGACCTATAA
>JARRKF010000322.1:0-2913 GCA_037388405.1 Ignavibacteriaceae bacterium
GGATCGAGAGATGTACTTGGCCCAAGTAATTTTATAGAAAAAACCAATGATGGCGGAATTACCTGGTCTGAGCAATACACTTCGACAAGTTCTCTAATGTCAGTATTCTTTGTTGATTCTACTATTGGCTGGGCTGTTGGAGATAATGGCACTATCCTTCACACAACCAACGGCGGTGTAACGTTTGTTGAAGAGGAACAGATTGAGGGAGTACCAATAGAATATTTGCTTTCGCGAAACTATCCTAATCCCTTCAACCCTTCAACAAATATTAAATACTCTCTTCAACAGACATCAAACGTCACGATTAAAATCTTTGATGTTTTGGGCAATGAAATAGAATCGCTTATTAACGAAGAAAAACCAGCAGGCACTTATGAGTTAACCTGGGAAGCAGCAGGCTATCCAAGCGGAGTTTATTTCTATCAGTTGAGGGCCACGCCCAACGGCGGGCAAGCAGGAGATTTTGTTCAAACGAGAAAGATGATTCTGCTGAAGTAATACCTGTTGGTGATGGTAAAAGAGTTCGGCCCGGCAGCACCCTCGTTGCCGGGTTTTTTATTTAATCTAAAATGTTGCTTCTAACAAATAAATTCGACAACTTGTTTTTATAATTTTCCTCTACACCTGGGAGGAGGTTGTGGAGCGGATTATAGCACTTTCCGGAATATTCTAACCATTTTGTTTCCCCCTCTGGTTCTGACAAATATTTGTATCAGTTTCATTGGAGGGCAAAATGAAAAACTTTTTGCAGTTAATTATTTCTTTGCTAATTATCTTTATTTCCTGTTACCCAATTACATTCGGTCAGGGAACTGTTGAAACTCACTCTTTCAATTCTCCAACTCTTGGTGTTACAAAATATTTTAAAATTTATCTGCCGCCAGGGTATTATCAGTCAACGGAGAATTATCCAGTGGTCTACTTTTACAGAAACCACGAAAATGAATGGTTTAATGTAAGTTCTTTAAATCAGATCGCTGATGGATTAGTAGATGCCGGATTGATCGGGGATATGATTTTAGTAGGACCAAACACAGGATCAAACAATGGTAGCTATGCTGGTTGTGTGAATATGTTAAGGCCAGATTTAGCTCCTTCCTATGGTATCGGGACAGGATTGTTTGAGGACTATATCGTTAATGATCTTATCAATCATATTGACACAACTTTTAGAACTATATCTGATAAAAATCATCGGGGAATAGACGGATTCTCTCTTGGGGGATTTATTTCAACTGTCATTTCATTGCATCATCCCGATTTATTTTCTTCAGTGGGTTCTTATGATGGTACAATTATGTATGAGGATCTTGATGATCCGGGTATCCCTGGCCCTGGACCTGATGATGGATTATGGATGGTTGAACCACTTATTGATCCAATATTTGACGTACCCAGAAATGTGCCTTATATGCTTGAACACAGCGTTATTAATATTCTTGAATCGGCTGATACATCAACACTAAATCAATTTAAAGCAAATCGTTATCATATTTCACAATCATACCGTGATGGTGCCGGGAATTATTTAAGGAATAAAAATTTTGTTGAAAAATTGAAGGAAAAGGGAATCAGAAATAGTTGGGGAAATCCATTAATTCATCAAAACGCTATGCACACCTATCCAATGGCAAACGTTCACGCAACTGCATCTCTTATTAAACATTGGCAAACTTTTAACGGCACAAAAATTTCCACACCTACATTAATAGATTTTAGTATAACTGAAAATACAGGTAAAACACTTGAAGTTGTTGTATTTAATTACGGCTCCGGCAATTTAACGGTATATGATGTTCAACTAAATTCATCAGAATTTAGTATCCTTGATCTGCCAACGCTTCCAATAACACTTCAGCCGGATACAGATACATTAGTTTTTAATATTAAGTTATCTCCTCCATCATACCAGTCATTTACAGATACTGTCTATATCTACAGCGATGATCCGTTTACCCCGACAGCCAAAGTAATACTTAAGGGGAAAGGTGGAAGTTTTAAAGCTGAACCCGGAAATCTATATGCAACATCTTTTACTACATTGTACTCTATTAACACAGATTCATTAATAGTTACAAATATTGGGAATTACGGTAATGGCACTAATTATATGAAAGAATTAAGTGTTGATCCAATAACTTATGAATTATATGGATTGGGAAATGTGGGAGGTACTTTCTATGATCTTGATTTAATAAATGCAAGAGGTGGAGACGGTTTCTGGTTTCAATATTTTGATTGCACAACTCCAACGGTAAGCGCTGCTTCGTTTGGAATTGATAGTCTGCTTTATACAGGCAGTTCAAACGGAAATATTTACACTTTAGATTTTCGTTATCCATATTGGTCACCTCCCGCAAATCAAATTGCAGGTACCGGATTAACAATTAGTGCTATGGCATTTAATCCTGTTGATGGAGTACTTTGGGCAGCAGCAGGAACAAATGAAATTTATACGATTGATTTGATTTCAGGTAATACTGCATTGATTGGAACAACGGGTTTAAATAAGACTATTGATGATATCGCATTTGATTATGAAGGAGCGTTATATGGTTTAGTGGGAACAGGAAGTCAAATGGATACTCTAGTTACAATAAACACCTCAACAGGTTTTGCCACAAAACTTGGGTCATTAAATACCACAAATCTTAATGCAATAGCAATTTCACCGGAAGGACCGGTTGGAGTGATAGCTTTGCATAATATCCGGCCGCAGAAATATTATCTTTCTCAAAATTTCCCTAATCCATCTAATCCATCGACCAAAATAAAATACTCTATTCCACAAATATCACAAATTCAAATCAAAGTCTATGATGTTCTGGGAAATGAAATAAAAACACTGGTCAATGAAGAAAAACCATCAGGCACCTCTTGCATTTATTAACTCAAGATCATAGAAAGTAC
>JARRKF010000323.1:0-2912 GCA_037388405.1 Ignavibacteriaceae bacterium
TTACCCCTGCCTCGTGATGGTAAAAGAGTTCGGTCCGGCAGCAACCGTCAGAGATAAATCAGAAAAACTCTAATCTTTAATTATTGATTAAATGTTATAATATATTCTGTTCCGGATTCGTTGTTTGATTCAATAATACCATTATACTGCTCAACAAGTGCAGAAACTATCTGCAGCCCAAAGGTATTTGTATGTTTGATGTCAACATTTGAAGGAAGTCCGATACCGTTGTCTTTTATTATTAATTCAGTCTTTTCACATCCGCTGGAATTTAATTTTATTTGTAATTCACACTTGCCCCCATTCCTGCTTACTCCACCAGGGAATGCATATTTGAAAGTATTGGAAACCAGTTCATTAATTATTAATCCTATATTTAAAGCCAGATCAACATCTAATTTTATATCTTCAACCCTTATATCAAGAGCAATTTTATTTGAATTAATTTTAAATGTGATTAACAAACTCGAAACCAGTTCATGGATATATTCGGAAAAATTAATATGCGAGAGGTCTTTTGACAGATAAAGTTTCTCATGAATAAGAGCCATAGATTTTATCCGATTCCGACTCTCTGTAAACATTTCACGTGTTTCATCGTCCTTAATATATGAGGATTGAATATTCAGTAAACTTGAAATCACCTGTAGATTATTTTTGATACGATGGTGAATTTCTTTTAATAATGTTACTTTTTCAGTTAAGGATAACCTCATTTCCTCACGGGCCTGTCTTTTTTCTGTTATATCATAAGCGGAACCTATGTATCCTATAAAATTACCATCTGAAGTAAATCGTGGGATTCCCGTATTCAATATCCACCTGTATTGCCCGTCATATCTCCTTAACCGGTATTCAATATTAAATTCCTTCCTTTCTGCAAATGCCTTATCATATTCTTTCCTATATTTTTCTTTATCCTCAGGATGCATTGGCTGCATCCAGTCTATGCCTTTTTCCTGTTCAAGCGTATGCCCGGTGAACTCCAGCCATCTTCTATTGCAGTATGTACGTGATTTATTTTCATCGGACATCCATATCATAACAGGAGCATTGTCGGCCATATTTCTGAACCTTGCTTCGCTTTCCTTTAATGCTTCTTCCGCTTTTTTCCGTTCTGTAATATCCCTGGCAAAAGCGCAGTAATAATTATTCCCTTCGTATTCCAGGAAATTAAACTCGACTTCTACCGGAATTTTATTACTATTCTTTGCAATAAAGGAATGCTCTTCTGTAAGAGTTTTATTTTTGGCTTCTGTAAATTTTACTAAATCAAAATTTCTGTCAATCTTTGAAAAAAGAAATCCAACTATTTCATCCTTTAAATAATTCAGTTTCTTAACTGTTGTATCATTTACATCAGTTATATATCCCCCGGGATTTATCCAGATCATAAGGTCATCCGCACGATCAACTGAAAATCTGGTTAACCGGAGAGCTTCTTCTTTTTGTTTCAATCTTCCGAAAAGAAAATTGAAAGGATTATATAATCCAACTACAATAATAGCCCTGTAAATAAGGTAAAATGCAACTATTTTGAGTAAATGGCCGATCAGATTAAACAAACCGTATGCTGATGTGTACAAAGTAAAACACAGTTCTGAAATTATAGTTATGATTATTGAAGCTTCGATTAAATGAAATACATATCTATCGAAATTGCTTCTCTTTTTTCCCAGGGCAAATACAGCCGACAATAAAACCAGGGAAATAATGTATTCACTGACTTTCTTAAATGAAGTTAAACCGAAACCTTCTATGTAACATTGCGGAAAAATCTTCCAGAAAAATATTGAGGTTATTATAATTACGGTAATCAAAGCATATGCATACATCACAATAAATGTCCGGATTTTCTTACCTATAAAAAACGGAGCCGCCAGTAATGTTAAACTTTGTAAATATCGCGCTGCAATCCAGAGCTGGGTGGGCAGATTTGTAGTATGTTCCGGGATTATTTGTACTCCCCTGTATGTAAAGGTATGGATTAAATCCAGAAAAGCAATAAATAAATAAGCGATTCCAATAATTATAAAAAAATTATTATCTATGTGACGGCGCGAGTTCCAGATGAACATAAATATACCGCAGGAAATAATTATACTGAAACTCTCCGCTAAGCTGTGAAATAACAAATAATTATTCAGGCTTATTATATAGAGTATTAATGCTATAAGGATTCCAAGTATAGAAATTCTGATAACATTAATTTTAGGATAATAATTAGATGACCCTGTGTCGATTAAATTTCCGTTGTTGTATTCTTCTTCCCTCAACATTTTCAAATCATTTAATCTTATGATAGTAATTAAGCATTTTTAATATTGATTCCCTCATCGGCGATGTATTTTTTCACCCAATGTGAAGTGTTAAGAAATTGTTAACAGAATTTAATTGTTTCAATTATATTTATCAATTATATCCTGCGCCGAAATCCTCAACGCATTAACCAGGTTATTTTCTTCTGCAAATCTGCCGGATCTGGTATCCCTTTAAATGTTACAATGTCAGGATAACAGGTACATAGTCCTTAACATTCTCTGCTTTACTGTGATTTCTATTGGGTCATTGTAAAAATAATATGACAGCCTTATATGATTTGTTGGATTAAAAATAATTTATTATATGGCAACAGTATTAATAAATATTTTGTGTTATAATTATATAATACAAATATTTTTAATTATTAAATCCATTTTAAAAAAGGAGGGAGATGATATGTTTAATACTACTCTGCTATTAAAATATGTCCCTGTCTTTTCCGAATTTGATGATACGATTATATCGAAAATTGAGAAATTAGGTGTCATCAGGAACTATAACAAAGATGCTGTCATTATTGACCGCTCTTCTCCGGGGACAGGATTATTTATCATAAATAAGGGCAAAGTAAAGGTTACAGAAAAAGAACC
>JARRKF010000324.1:0-2905 GCA_037388405.1 Ignavibacteriaceae bacterium
ATTATATCAACGGGTAATTACGTCATGCCAATCTTTCTTTTGTTTCGGTTTCTCCAATGACCGCAAACATATGTGTATATAAAAGTATATATAAATATTCTTTATAATTTAACGTGAGTTCGACGTAAAAAATACCAGATATTTCATAGAAAAGAGCAGACAATTTAGTATATTAAAGTGTTGACAATCAATAACATAACTAAACCACCTGCTCATGATTTCTAAGACTAAAATTACTGAAATTTTCTGTTCTATCGATGACTTTTGCTTAGATTTTATTCCAGAATTCCAATCCCGGCTCTTATCCAATACCAAAAAGCGCAATAAACCATCAAAACTTTCCTTGTCTGAAGTAATGACCATTCAGGTATTATTTCATGAATCTGGATATCGGAAATTTAAGGATTATTATAAAGATTATGTTTGTGAACGTCTTCGATCCTGGTTTCCTAACCTGGTGAGTTATAACCGGATGGTTGAATTGTGCAGCGATAGTCTCATAGCCTTGGCAATCTATCTGAAAACAAGGGCACTGGGAGAATGTACCGGCATTGGATTTATTGACAGTACTCCACTGCGAGTGTGTGACAATAAACGAATTCATTCACACAAAGTATTTGAAGGGCTGGCCCAAAGAGGACAATGCTCCATTGGTTGGTTTTATGGCTTTAAACTGCATATAATCACCAATGATATGGGCCAGGTGATCAATTTTATGTTAACTCCCGGTAATGTCGATGATAGAAAACCATTAAAAATAGAACGATTTATCAGCAAATTATGGGGCAAACTTTTTGGAGACAAAGGATATATAAGCAAGGAGCTTTTCAATAACCTGTTCTTCAATGGTATTCATCTGGTAACCAAGCTTAAAAAGAATATGAAAAGCTCGATAGTGACACCCTTGATGGATGCGGTTCTCTTGCGTAAAAGAGCCATATGTGAAACAATTATTGACCAACTTAAAAACATTTTTCAAATTGAACATTCCAGGCATCGAAGTCCAAAAAATTTCCTGACGAATCTATTCTCTGCGTTGATTGCCTATAACTTTAAAGATAAAAAGCCATCTCTGAAAATGAATTTTGTCGATACCAAACAACTATATTTACCTTTTTGATTATATCGAACTCACGTTATTTTATTTAAAGTTACGGAGGGAGTCCTTGAAAATTATAACTAATTGAAATAGAGGGAAAAGGGAGACGAAAAACAAAAAAACAAACCCCGAAATTTGCAAGATTTTGCTTTTTTCGGGGTTTTTGTTTTGTTAAATTGTATGTATCCAATATACAATAACGCTACAATTTACGATGCAAAAAGAGCTTTTCCAACTCAGTGATTACATAACTCCAAAATGGTATAATTTTAAGAATTCCCCACTGGGCAGGGTCTATGATTCAATTCCATGGGATCAATTGTCTGAACTTCTACCACAGGAGAACAGGGGACCAGGAGCACCGCGATGGTTTTCATCTGCAGGCATGTTCGCACTGATGTTTCTTAAAGCCTATCTGAAGATCAGTGATCAGAAATTGATCGAGCGGTTTAACACAGACTGGAGTTTGCAATTATTCTGTGGCAAATATCTAAAGGATGATCAAAGGATCCGGGACAATTCCATTGTATCCAGAACAAGAAGCTACCTGGCCGAACATGTTGATCTTTTCCAGCTTCAGGATTTATTGATCAATCACTGGAAACGGGATATGAATAATACTCATGTACTGCTGATGGATGCCACTTGTTACGAGAGTTACCTTCGCTTCCCAACCGATGTAAAACTATTATGGGAATCTTGTCAATGGGTATATGAGAAGCAGATATTCAAATGGTGCAGAAGATTATCTGTGAAAAGACCCCGGTCAAAATACCGGGAGCAGAAGTGGAAACAACGTGATTATGACCGTAGAAGAAGGAAAACTCACCGGCAGGGGTTAAAACGTAAAAGATCTCTTATCTATTTACTTGATAAGGGACTTAATCAGCTTCAGGAGTTGCTTAATAAGTATTCGGATATTCATTTGAGCAGTCATGAAAGACAATATATCCGCACGATCAGAAAAGTATTAGAACAACAGACCTTCCTGCTCACGCATCAAGCCAAAGAACTTAAAGGCCGAATCGTTTCACTTCCCAGGCCTTATATCAGGCCTATTGTTCGTGGAAAAGAAAATAAACGGGTGGAATTTGGCATGAAGGTGCATATGTTACAGGTGGATGGAATATGTATGATTGACAAAATGGACTTCAATTCTTTTAATGAGAGTACCCGATTAAGGTTTAGCGTGTTAAAACATAAATCCCTGTTTGGTCACTGCAATCAGCTTGGAGCTGACAGGATCTATGCCACCAATGCGAATCGTAGATATGCCACAGATCATAAAATATTTACCTCATTCCCCAAGAAAGGTCCTAAAACCGATCTTCCACAAGAAATCAAATTAAGAAAAATATTGTCCTCGGCCAGGGCTACGATCATGGAAGGAAGCTTTGGTACTCATAAACAACATTACGGCCTGGATAGAATCAAAGCCAAGGGGGCTAAAAGGGAAATGTTATGGGCCTTCTTTAGTGTTTTAACCTCAAATGCTGTTCTGATAGGGAAAAGGAGAGCACTGGAAAAATCATTAAGACAAGCAGCCTGAAACTTCCACTTATGAGATATCATAGGATAGGTATGCCCGATCTAAAAATATCTATCATTTTTATATCAAATTATTCCCTGGTTCAAGCAAAATTGTACTTCTCAAAGAGGATAATTTTCCTACAAACAAAAAAAGAGCTTATCTCAAGCTCCTTTTTATCTCTCTTTACATATTTTTAGATAATTTTCAACGGCTTCCTATTTTAAATGAATCAATAAGGTCATGTATTCCGCTTTATTATATTATTATTTATAAAG
>JARRKF010000325.1:0-2902 GCA_037388405.1 Ignavibacteriaceae bacterium
GGCGCAAGTGATCTCTGTATATAAAGAGTTGGGTCATCGGTATAATTTATTACATCAATATTTTCGTTGTTCAATTCTCTTACTATTGCATGAATACGCACGCCTTTCATTCCCACACAGGCACCAACTGCATCAATTCTTGCATCCTGAGATTCAACTGCAACTTTTGCTCTTTCACCGGGTTCGCGTGCAATTCCTTTTATTTCAATAATTCCATCATAAATTTCCGGTATTTCAATTTCAAATAATCTTCTAAGGAACATATTGTCGGCTCTGGAAACAATTATCTGCGGACCGCTTCCGGTTTTCTTAACTTCTTTTATAATTCCTCTTATTGTCTCACCTTTTTTATATTTTTCATAAGGTATCTGTTCATCGCGAGGCAGCATTAACTCATTTTTATTATGGTTGATAAGTATATCATTCTTTCTTATCTGATAAATATCACCGACTACTATTTCTCCGACAAGTTCTTTGTATTCGTTATAAATTATATCTTTTTCTATCTCTCTTATTTTTTGATTGAGACTTTGTTTAGCTAGTGTAATAAGCCTTCTGCCAAGAGATGCAAGCTCAATTTTCTCCACATAATCTTCACCAACTTCAAGTTCATCTTCGTTTCCTTTACGATTGACTTCTTCAATACTTATTTGTGTACCCGGATCAATTACCTCATCAACAATTTGTCTTTCCAGATATATTTCAATATCACCACGATCCATATTAACAACAACATCGCATCTGGCTTCTTCGCCGTATTTCTTTCTAACGAGAAGTCCGAAAACATCTTCAAGAATGCCAGCAAGCACATCTTTATCGATGCCTTTCATCTTTACCATATCGGCAAAAGATTCTACGATTTCGCGATTCATCTATTTAGTTCTCCTTTAATTAAAACTTACTAAAACTTTCGCTTTAATAATATCTTCGAATTTTATTTTTATTTCTTTACCAGTATTAAAACTAAGAATTCCATTTTCAACAGAAATAAGTTTTCCTTTAAATGTTGATGATGTTGAATTTGCAGTTTTAAACTCGACTTCGAACAACCTGTTTATATGCTTCGGAAATTGCTTTAAATAAATCAATGGTCTGTCAACTCCAGGTGATGAAACATCCAGCCTGTAATTAGAGAGTAATTCATTCTCATCAATCAGCTTAGATATTTGTCTGCTAATAAGCGCACATTTCTCGGCGGAGATATTTTCTTCACCATCGATGAAAACCTCAATCACTCTGCTGTTTTCTGTACCCCGTAGAATCAGATCAATTAGAAAAAGATCGTTTTCTTCTGCAATCTGTTGTGCAATTTCGCGGATATTTTCAAAATTATTTTTCATACAAACAAAAATCGCCCAAAAAGGGCGAAAAAGAACACTCAAAGATAAGGTTATTTAACTAATAACCAAAGTAACTTTATTTATACCCTTAGACCATTGGTGTCTTCTCTGAATTATTATCTTTTTCTTCAGTTTTCTTTGAAATTAAGCCCTCTTCGTTCCTTTTTTTCTTTTCATATGAACCGCAAAATACTATTCCTGTAATAAGTCCAAGAATGAAAATTACAGTAATCATTACAATTAAAGGTGCCTGAACAGACCAGAATAAAAATTCTAATTCAGTTGTGATTGTATTTTGTGATGCAATTATTGCAAAAATTAGAAAGAGTATTGCCACGATAATAAGTTTTATTCTCATTGTCCACCAATTGAAGAAAATTTATTAGTATTAATATAAGTAATTCCTGAAGATTAAAATGGAAAGAATAAAGACTAGGTTGTCACTTACAGAAAGTGACAACCCGATGAGACTAAGTAAGAAAGATTTTCCTTATTTAGGTACGTCAATATGATATGACAATCCATCATTAATTGCTGTTTCCCCATTCTTATCTTTTACAGTTACTGTGAATGTATAACTGTTTCCAGCAGCTGATGAATTAGGTGTACCTCTAACAACACCATTTGCCTGATCTATTGTTAAACCCGGAGGAAGTTCGCCACTACCTAAATACCATGACCATGGAAGTTCCCCATCACCTAACGCCCATAAACTTGCACCATAACCGCTTCCAGTATTAGCATCGGGAAGATAAATATTAAACATACCCATTGGCTGCTGAAAAACTGCTAGGGGACCGAATCCCTGATATTCATTCATTACAAAAGTGAAATTGCCTGTTGCTGTTTTAGAACCATCAGAAACCTTCATTGTGAACTTATGAGTTCCTGCTACCAAAGTTCCGCCGCTCGATTGAAATATTCCTGTTAACGGATTTACAATTGTTCCTGCGGGCATTGCGGACAAATTATCTACAGACCACGAATATCCAGAAAGAGGTGAACCGCCTCTTGCAAGTAAAGTTTCATTATTTACATAAAATAATGAGCCGCCGTTTGTAGTGTGAACAATCATTCCCGTTACGGTTTGACCAGGAACAACAAAGCCCGATGCACTGTTAGGTTCTGTCGGTTGATCTTTGCTGCAGCCAAAGAAGGCAAAGAGGATGAAAATTACCATCAAGACTGACAAAATATTTTGTTTTGTATAATCTTTCATAGAGTTATCCTTTATTGAATAATGTTTTTTAGAAATTAGTTTTGATTTTATTAAGAAAAACCCAAGTGATGTTACTCTGTTATTGATGACTAAGTCATTTAACGATGTGTAATAATTCTGATCGGGCAATGGTTTATTCAAATTCATTTTTAAGTAAAGCTACATTTAGAGAATTACTTTAACCCAGAATTTATAATCAACAGGTGTGCCGATAGGAAGGTTCTAGATTTGAAAGAAATTATGATTAAAAATTCTTTTAATCTGTTATTTTAACCCAGTTAAGAAGAAAATAAAACTTAACTGCTAGCAAATAAAAAACCCCGCTTAATTAGGCGGGGTCAAG
>JARRKF010000326.1:0-2896 GCA_037388405.1 Ignavibacteriaceae bacterium
TTCTTTTCTAACAGAGGTAGTGAAGGATTTCAAATTCTTTGTGCGACATTTGCACGGGAACTCCTTCCTCATAGGCCTGGTAACCTGTAAAATGGACTGTAAGCTTTCCAATGGTTGCTTCAGTAGTGTTTGTATTTAATGAAGTTTCTCCTCTTCTTAAAACAGCTTTAACTCTTGCCAGAAGTTCTCTTAGACTAAATGGTTTCGTTACATAATCATCAGCACCCAATTCAAGTCCGAGCACTTTATCAATTTCTTCACCTTTTGCAGTAAGAAGAATTACGGGAGTCTGCACACCTTCCTTTCTGATAGTTTTGCAAACATCGAAGCCTGACAACTTTGGCATCATCACATCAAGAATTATCAGATTATACTGGTTTTCACGGATCATCTTTAAACCTTTTTCTCCGTCTTCAGCAATACTGACTTCATAACCTTCAAACTCAAGATTATCGCGTAACCCCATTCGCATATTTGGTTCGTCTTCAACGATAAGAATTTTAGTCATTTCAATTCCTGAAATATTTTTTAGTAACTCAAATTATCCCAAACTGTCATTCCTGCGGAAGCAGGAATCTTAAGGTGTACAAATGATCTAACCAATTAACAGATTCCCACTTTCGTGGGAATGACAAACCGATCAGCTCATATCCAGCGGAAACAACAACTTAAACTTACTTCCTTTACCAACTTCACTGCTCAACTCAATCTTACCATTATGTGCATCCATAATATATTTTACAATGCTTAAACCTAAACCCGATCCTTTGACAGTATGTACATTTCCTGAACTCACTCTGAAAAACTTCTCAAATATTTTTTTCTGATCTTTTTCGGGGATGCCGATTCCTTTATCCTCAACTTCAACAAAAGCATAATTTTTTTCTTTGCCGGTATGAATAGAAATTTCTTTATTACTATCACTATACTTTACAGCATTGTCTACAAGATTTACAATTGCTTCCGAAACCGCTTCTTCATCAATTTTAATAATTGGAATTGTTTCATCTTTAGTAAGATTGAAAGTAAAACCTAGATGCTCAAGATGAAATTTGTAAGATTGATAGACATTTTCCGCAACATCGTTCACATAGCTATCAACAAAATTAAATTGCCGCTTCCCAGCTTCCATTTTAGAAAAATTAAGAATTGAATTTACAATCTTTCCAAGTCTGTTTGCTTCCTGGCTGATGATTTTGTAGTACTCATTTTTCTTTTCTTCGGTTTTTACTCTCCCCATTTCAAGCGTCTCAGAAAACATACTAATCAGGGATAATGGAGTCCTGAGTTCGTGCGAAACATTAGAAACAAATTCAGATTTAATCTCAGCTAGTTCAACTTCTTTTCTTATATTTCTATAAACAATCCACACGCCGAGAATTAAAACTACAGTTAACAATCCAATTAGTAAAATATTGGTCATTGCTCTCTGTTTAACAAGATCATCAATAGTTTGCCCAACAAGTGAAATTCCTATTTTATAATTTGGAAATATCCATAGAGATTTTGATTGCTGCATTTCCTTGACTTTAAAATCTTTTGAGGAATTGAACTGAAAGTTTTCGGCCAGATTGAAAACGGAAATAACAAATTCCTGCCGTGCAACTTCCTGAATTTTAGGTGAGAGTATTCTGTAAATAAACTCTTTCGGGTTTATAACTAATCCGGCAATTTTATTCTCACCTTGCGGCGAATCTTCGATGAATAACAAAATCGAATCGTCTTGAGTTGAATCCGACTTCACCGGTTCAAGTTTTCTGTAACCAGCCTGCATATAAGTAAAGAGTCTGCTAACCAGACTATTATTATTTTCCAGAAGTTGATGTACCTGAGAATTAAAATGATTGTAATCGACTGACATATAATCATTTGTTTCATTCCAACCAAGAATCTCAATATTATTGTCATTAATGCTGTCTGCAATAAAAACAACAAATAGTGAAGGAAACTGATTATAGAAACTGTCAACACTACCAGAAATTTCTTTTTTACTCATATTAGGAATTTCATCCAAGAGCATATCAACTCTGTTTGCCCAATTGCTTACTACATCTTCAGAATACTGGTTAACAGAATAAAGTATAGCATCAAGCTGGTTGGCGTAAATTTTTTCAATTACTTTTTCATTTTGATCTAATGATACAACTTCATTAATTGTTAAAAATGCAGCTGGAAGCAGAATTAATATTATCAGGATTACAACTATTCTTTTTACAGTTTTATTCATCAGCAGCTAATCTAAAAGAAATCTTTGCTTTAAAAATAATCATTAGAAAGATTCGTTTCTTTATATATTTAATTTTAATCATTAAAATATGCAGTATATTTTTGAAAACTTATCTAAACGAATATGCAACGGGTTTTAATTATAATCGGAATAATTATTTTACTTGCAGGAATTTTCTGGCCATGGTTAATCAAACTACCAATCGGAAAACTTCCCGGTGACATTATAATTGATAAACCAAACTTTAAAGTCTATATTCCAATCACAACAATGATCATCATTAGTCTGCTGTTGACGCTGATATTATGGTTATTTAAGAAATAATCACCCGGCATGTCACTCCTTCGAAAGAAAGAATCTAAACAGATTTACCTAACAACACTTTTAATGGATTCACACTTTCGTGGGGATGATAAATTCTCTCTATTAAGATTTCAGCAGTCCAACGTCAATCAAACATTTTTTAATTCGTTCAAAAGTTTTGTGGATGTTATTATCAAGCCCAATTGAAATTCTTACAAGTCCTTCACTCAATCCCATTTTCTGCTGTTCTTCTTTTGGAATTTCAGAAGAAGTACTGTGCCCGGGTGAACTGAACAAAGTTTTAAAATAACCAAGACTCACAGCAAGATAGCCGACTTTTTCATCCTGCATTTTCTTCCTTAATTT
>JARRKF010000327.1:0-4296 GCA_037388405.1 Ignavibacteriaceae bacterium
TGCTCATTTGTTCATGCTGAAACTTCAACTGGTGCTAAAAGTGATATTAAAATTTTAACTGACATCGCTCATAAATTTAACTGTTTGGTTATTGCAGATACTGTTACTTCTCTCGGCGGAATTCCGGTTTTAATTGATGAATGGAACATTGATGTTTCTTATTCCGGCTCTCAGAAATGTCTTTCCTGTCCTCCAGGACTCTCTCCTATTACTTTTAATGAACGAGCGGTTGAAGTCGTTAAGAATAGAAAAACACAGGTTCAAAGCTGGTTTATGGATTTGAATCTTATATTAAGTTATTGGAGCGGGAGTTCAAAAAGATCATATCATCACACAGCTCCAATAAATTCGCTCTATGCTTTGCATGAAGCCCTACTTTTATTGAAGGAGGAAGAAATAGAAAATTCTTGGCAAAGACATAAGACTAATGGAGTAAAACTTGTTCAGGAATTAGAAAAAATTGGATTAAAATCATTTGTCGAAGAAGATGATAGACTTCCTCAATTAACTTCGGTTTCTGTTCCAGAAGGAATTGATGAAGGTATGGTAAGAAAATATTTACTTGATAATTACAATATTGAAATTGGTGCTGGGTTGGGTGAACTTGCGGGTAAAGTTTGGAGAATCGGTTTGATGGGATATTCTTCAAACAAAGAAAATATTCAAGCTTTGGTAAATGCTTTAAGAAAAATATTGCAGAGATAATATTATTGTTAATATTAATTTTAAGAATCAGGATTAAATCTTGAATGACTGACTGAATTGAAATCTAATTTACTTTTACTTCTTACTGCTGTTATCTGGGGATTTGCATTCGTAGCTCAAAGAGCTGGGATGGAATATCTGGGCCCATTCACTTTCAACACAGCACGTTTTTTACTTGGTTGTATTTCATTATATCCTCTATTATTAATAAATCAAAAAAAGAAGTTTGAAAAAGAAAAACTTCTTCCCCTCACTAATAGAGTATTTTTATTTGGAAGCTTGTCAGCCGGTTTGATGTTATTTCTGGGTTCTTCATTTCAGCAAACCGGATTGGTTTATACCAGTGCTGGTAAAGGAGGATTTATAACAGGATTCTATATTATTCTTGTTCCTATTCTCGGATTGTTCATAAAGCAAAGAACAGCTTTTTACACCTGGCTTGGTGCAATAGTTGCAATTGTTGGATTATATTTTTTAAGTGTAAATGAAAATTTTGAAATAAATATTGGCGATGTTCTTGTTTTTATTGGAGCATTCTTTTGGGCAATCCAGATATTAGTTATAGGTTATTATTCAACAAAAATCGATCCTTTTCAATTAGCATTTTCGCAATTCGTAGTTTGTGCTCTTCTCAGTTTTGCAGCTGCATCTTCTACTGAAACTATAATTCTTGAAAATATTTTATCAGCTTATTTACCTATACTTTACGCAGGAATTTTTTCTGCTGTGGGAATAGCTTTTACAATTCAGGTTGTTGCACAGAGAGAAGCACATCCAGCAAATGCAGCAATTATTATGAGTCTTGAAGCAGTTTTTGCTGTAATCGGAGGCTGGTTAATTTTAGGTGAGTCAATACCAATGCGTGGATTGATTGGTTGTTTACTGATGCTTATAGGAATGATACTTTCTCAATTTTATCTTTTCAAAAGAAAAAAAGAAATAATTTTAAATGATTACTTGCAAGGTGACTAAAATGAAAAACATGAAAATTTTCCTGTTCTTAATTTTAATCTTCTGCTCTTCGCTTCTCTATTCACAAAGTGATCTGAAAAATAAACTCGAATCACTTGTAGGAATTATCAGTGTTGAAAGTATTGAACCTGATTCCGGCTACACAGAAGCATTCAAGGTTTTTATAGAACAACCCTTAGATCATCAAAATCCTGATGGAAAGAATTTCAAACAAAAATTTTATTTATCTCATCGAGATGAATCATTACCGATTGTTATTGAACTTGATGGCTATAATGTAGACTATAATAGATATAATGAACTTGCTGAAATATTTAAATGCAATAAGATAGTAGTTGAACATAGATATTTTGGTGAATCAACACCTGATAGTTTAGACTGGAAATATCTGACAATTCAGCAGGCAGCTCAGGATCATCATAAAATTATTGAAAAGATGAAAAATATTTATAAAAGCAAATGGATAACTACAGGTATTAGTAAAGGTGGACAAACAACAATTTTTCATAAATATTATTTTCCTGATGATCCGTATGCTTCCGTATGCTATGTTGCACCAGTTAATCTAACCGTGGAAGATCCTCGCATTTATTATTTTCTAAATCACGTTGGAACTGAGGAATGCAGGGATAAAATAATTCTTTTCCAAAGAGAAATCTTAAAACGAGAAGATCAATTACTTCCATTATTTAAAGACGCTGCTAAGAAAAACGGCTATACTTATTCAATTGGTAGCGACAGATTTGTTTTTGAATATGTTGTTCTTGAATATAGTTTCTCTTTCTGGCAATGGCAGAGAAGTACTTGTGATGAAATTCCTGATACAACCGCTTCAAACAAAATTTTATTTGATCATCTGACTAACGTTTCTGAGATAGATTATTTTTCCGATCAGGAGATAGCAAGAGTGCTTCCTTTTTATTACCAGGCATATTCCCAAATTGGATATTATGGATATGACATTTCTAACTTCAAAGATTTGTTAAAGGAGGTTAAAGATCCAACAAGCAGAATTTTTCTGCCTAAATATATGCATCCTGTTTTTGATTGCTGCATTTTGCAAAAAGTAAATACCTGGACTCAAAAGCATGGCAATAACATGATTTTTATTTACGGTGGAAACGATACGTGGGGTGCAACAGCAATAGAATTAACCGGTGAAACAAATTCAATAAAAATGGTTAAAAAAGGTGGTTCACATAAAACAAGAATTAAAAGTTTTGATGAGAAAGTTCAGAAGTTTATCATTAATACATTAGAAAAATGGCTGGATCATAAAATTCCTAATTTCAATTAATTTATTAATTATTTCTATTAATTAAATTTATTACCACTTTAACTATAGTATCCATTTCTTTTGGATTGCTTTCTGCAATCAATAAACATAATGCAACCAGAGCATTGTCCGCTATTCTTTTATCTCCGGTATTATTGTATAAATATTTATTTTGATCCAAATACATTAAAAATAACGCTGCGGCAATTCTTTTATTCCCGTCAATAAACGAATGGTTTTTTATAGTAAGGTAAAGAAGCATCGCGGCTTTTTCCTCAATGCTTGAATAAAGCTCTTTTTTGTTGAAAGTCTGATACAAAGTTCCAACTGTGCTTTTGAATGATTCATCCTTCTCTTTTCCAAATAAATCTGAACTTATGAATTTTTTCTTCAGATTTTTTATAACACTTACCGAATCTTTATAAGTGATTTTGTACTCTTCCCTTTTTTCAACATTATCAATTTTTAATTTTTTATGATCATATTGATCGAGTATATCTAATGCATAAGTATAGTCAGAAATTACCTTAATAATACCAGTAAATTCATCTTGCTTTAATTGATAACTTTCTGTTACCCTCTTAAAAACCTCTATTGATTTCTCTAATTCTTTTACTTTTTCATTTTGCTCTTTCAGTCTTTTTTCATTTAGTGCATATCCTTTTACAAGATATTCTTTAAGGATATTATTTGCCCAAATACGGAACTGTGTGCCACGTTTTGACTTAATACGATAACCTACTGAAATAATTACATCCAGATTATAATGGTCAATTACTCTTTTTACTTTTCTTTTACCCTCTTTTTGAACTGTCAAGTATTCCTTGACAGTTGAATTTTTATCTAATTCACTCTCTTTGAAAAGGTTATTGATATGAAGACTAACGTTTTGTTTTGTACTTTTAAATAATTCAGCAAGTTGAGCTTGCGATAGCCACACGGTTTCCTTATAAAGCATTACCTTTAATTTAGTGTCACCTTCAGGTGATTTATATATGACAACTTCGCCTTTAGATTCCATAATAATAAATTTTTAATCGTTGCAAATTATTTAAAAGTTGAAACTAAATTACTTGTAAATACTTGGTAGTTTATTGTTTGAAAGTAACCAATCTTCTATTTCTGAACTAACCGGGAATTCAAGATAGTTAAATTTAAACCAAACAAAGCACAAAAACTTGATAAACCAAGATACTATCTAAAAATAATGGATACTTCCGTTTATTGGAGAAGTCTAATTCGTTTGACCCAAATTTTAGTGCCTGTGGAATCGCAAGGCACATAATAACCTGCTGTGAGAATTATATTGTCCCTGGATATTATTACTGATGTCACAGCATTAT
>JARRKF010000328.1:0-3761 GCA_037388405.1 Ignavibacteriaceae bacterium
CAAAAAATTATTTTCGAACAAACCAAAGAATTTAACTTTATCAGTAAAGATTGGTCCGCTGAGTGTTGCAATAATATCTGTGTAACCATACCAGTAAGCTCCTAATCTTTTCTTACCATCGAAACGATCTGAACTGCCCTTGAATGTAATATTATCAGTGATATATTCAACACTAGCTTTCCAGTTAGGTGTTCCGGATTTAATTTGTCCACGGACTATACCGGCATTTGCACCGCCAAATTCCGCAGTGTATCCACCTGCCTGAACTGAAATTTCTTCAAGTGCATCCTGTGAAAGATTTAAGTTGCTTCCACCAAGGTATGCATTTGTAACATTTGTCCCTTCTACATAGTATCCAACTTCATCCTGACGTCCGCCTCTTACATAGATTGTTTTATCCTGATAAACAACGCCTGGCGTTAGAGCTAAAATATTTTCCACTCCTCTTACAGGAAGCGCTGCAATGTCTTCACTGGTAGTAATTCTCTGAGCATTAGTATTACTTTTATTCAAGAGTGGTTTTTGAGCTACAACTTCAACTGTTCCTACCTGTACTCCTTCGGCAGTTAGTTGAAAGTTTAGTTCAGTAGTTAAGTCCGCATTAATACGGACATTAGAAATAGTGAAAGCCTGATAACCGATATATGAACATTTGATTTCATATACACCGGCATCAAGATTGAAAATTGTGTACTCACCGTTTATATCGGTGGCGGCACCAAATGAGGTACCTTGCACAATTACATTTGCTCCAACTAGAGCCTCACCCGTTCCCTTGTCGGTAACTTTTCCCGATAATTTACCTGTAGTTCCGGCAAGAGCCAAAGCCGGTAACAACAGAAACAATAAGAGAATAGTCATTATTCTATTCATTACCTCTCTCCTAAATTATTGGATGATGATTATTGAATTAGTTTTAGTCATTAATTGTATGTCCTGGTTTTTATAGTAAATCATCCTACTTCTTTCCAAGTGAAAGAAAGTTTTCAAAGTAGTTGTTTTACTGCCTAATAAATCTCACCGAATTACAAAATCGGTAGAAATTCATTACAACCCGTGATTTGATAAAAAGGAAGACACACTTGAGTAGAGAAAAGTGTAGAGTTTTGGCATAAACCTCCGCTTTTTAGTAAAAATAATAATTTGTAACCATAACGTGGTAAAAATTATTGATAAAGTCAACACTTTTTTAATCAATATCAACTTTAAGTAAAAATAAATAAAACTAAAAAATTTAATGTCTTAACCGGTTTTTCATAAGCGGGTCAGGACTTTAAGCTCAACTCCCTGAAATGCAGGCTCATATCTGCAAACACCACCAATACAAATGTTGCCTGCTTGTCTTGTTCCAATAAGCAAACTGATATCCGTGTGTCCTCCAATTTTATAAATTGCCTGAACAAAACCCCAATACCTTCTTACGGTTCTTCCCGGTTCCGGCTCTTTTGTTTGAAGTTCATTAACCAAAGCAATGCTGAAATTCGGCGATCTCAAATATTCTAAAGAGAGTACATCCGAATAGTATTGTTCTGATGTTGTTCTATCAGTTGCATGCTGATGTTCGATAATTACTTTTATTGTATTTACATCTCCAAAATAAAATCTGTTTTCAAGGATTGGAGTGATATTTTTTGTGTTTGTTGCCAGCTCTTCATTATATGCAAATGCAGCGATTGTTGTGAGGTCTTCACTCCAGTTTTGCTGTCCGCTGACATAAAGTTCCTTCAACTGGGTAGATACCGGAATATTAATTTGATTTACTCTCTGATAATATGAGCTTGAAGGTAAAGATTTAGTTTGTGTAACCGCAGCGGTAAAATATGTATCATCGCTTATATTGTACCCTGCTGCAATCTGAAAGCCCTGTTCATCTGACTGATTCAGTGGAGATGGATGCCTGTTCGGGAGAATGTAAGTGTACTCAATTCTTACTGCCGGCGGAGTATTATAAAAGATAGTTCCATCCTGTGAAGTGAAGGCAATGTTATCGTAATATTTATATTCTCCGAGCAGAGACAGAGAACCGAGATAAAAATTCAAGTTGCCATAAAATCCCTGTCCTATAATTGATTCCGATCCTTTAAAGATATTCTGTTTAATATCCTCATTAAATTTTGCAGTGTATTCTGTGTAAATATCAATATTCCAAAAACTCGGAAGCATTCTTAAAGAGGCAAGGGTTGTTCTTGCAGTACCTTCCGAGGGTGGAAGATTGGAGGCTAAAGTTGCGCCTACTTTCAGAGGTCTCCAGCCACGATATTCAAGGTCTAAGGCATGGAGAATATCCTTTCTTTCATTTACTGAATTCGCCGCCATACCCGATAGTCCGGTTAAAACAAAACCCGAATACTTACCAGTTACTTTAACACCCAATAAATTATTGTCAATTCTTATTGCTCTATCTTCGTAACTCTTAAGAACCATTCCTCTTCCAAATAAAGTATAAAAATTACCTCCTGTTATTTGCAGACCTTCATTCTTTTCGCCAATGTCAGCTTTAAAATAAATATAATCTATTTCGGCAAATTTATTTTTTCCCCGGCTGATTGAGGGGTCAGGATCGTTTGGTTGAAATACATCTAGCCTGAGTCCCGAAGAAAACATACCAAGAATGTAATCAAGATTTAACCAGTTCTCTAAAATCTCCTGTTTAGTATCGATGTTATAGGAATATTCCAGCTGATTTGAAAAACCCAAGCCTTGAGGCCAGGTTAACCAACCGGATTCTGACTGCGCATAGATATTCAAGTTGATATTTGAAACAAAAAGAATTGCTGGAATTAAAATCTTAAAATTTAATAGATATTTTTTCATTGGAATTTTAAAGAGTAAATTTGTTTTAGAACTTGCTATGTGGGAATAAATGAGCCGTCTGGAAAAAATCATCAGTATATCAATTATAACTGAATAAGGTACTGACTGGGCATAATACAATCTGGCAACATCTGAATTTGTATCGAGTAAAACAGGGAACTTGTAATTCTTTGACTTTACAAACGGCTTTACCTTCGCAACTGTTCTTTCATCATCAGTTGATATTGCGTACATCTTAAATCCTTTATCCTTGTACTCTTCATATATTTTTTTATACTCGGATAATTCTTCAATGCAAGGCTTGCACCATGTTGCCCAGAAGCTTAACAATATTGGACCATCGCCAATTTCAGCATTGAGTTCAACAATATCACCTTCAAGGTTTTCAGCCTTAAAGTTTGGTCCTTTGCGTATTCCTTCTGATTCACTCTGTGAGAACAGAGGAAGAGAAGTAAAAATAAATAAGATTAGAATTGTTAATAATTTCATTTACTTCTCCAATATCATTTTTCTTGTTTGTGTAAAGTTGTTAACCGATAAAGTATAGAAATAAACTCCTGAGTAAAGTGAGGAGGCATCAAAATTGATTGAGTATTCGCCTGAGTTTTTAAATTCATTTATAAGTGATTTTACTTCAACACCCAGTACATTATAAACCTTCAACTGTACAAATCCTGGTTCATCTATTTTATAACTGATTTTTGTTGCGGGGTTAAAAGGGTTAGGATAGTTCTGAGCCAAATAATATGAATTAAGATAACCTGCTTCATTAACATCAAGAGTGGGATCTGTTGTTCCTGTAAGGTTAAGAATTACTCTATCCTCCGGATGCTGAAGAGTACCAATTTGTATCTGAACATATCCGGTTGCAACACTTGTCATGTCCGTAAAAAAATGGAGAGATGTTTCTACAGTATCTCCAGGTCCGGGGGCGGGAGTATTGAACG
>JARRKF010000329.1:0-2891 GCA_037388405.1 Ignavibacteriaceae bacterium
GTATGGACCCGGGCTGGTAAATGGAAAAAAAGTAAAAGGTTACCGGGAGGAGGATAAGATAGATGAACATTCCCGAACACCAACTTATGCAGCTTTAAGAGTTTATCTGGATAATTGGCGTTGGGCTGGAATTCCAATTTATTTGCGAACTGGTAAACGGCTTGAAAGAAAGCTTACTGAAGTAACTATAAGATTTAAAGCCACCCCTCATCTTATGTTCAAAGCAAATAAACGAGAAGAGAGAATGCACAATGTTTTAACTTTCCGTTTGCAACCCGATGAAGGAATTATTTATACATTTACTGCAAAAAGACCGGGTGCTGAATTGACACTTCAACCTGTTAATCTTAACTTTAATTATAATGTTGCCTTTGGGCTAACTGAAACTCCAAGCTCTTATCAATGGCTTTTGCATGATGCAATGCAAGGCGATCAGACACTTTTCCCAAGAGCAGAGTGGATTTATAAATCCTGGTCATTGATCGATCCTATTATTAAAGCCTGGGAAAATGATCCTCATGTAATCTTACCAAATTATAAATCAGGTTCATGGGGACCGGAAGATGCTGATGATTTGCTTAGACTTGATAAACGTAAATGGTTTGTTCAATGATTTAGAATAATTTAATCAATGGAAGAATGTTGATAAACTTGATTTTCTAACTCAGGTTTTTAACGTTGAACAAAAATAAAATATTATTTCACGTTGAAGATAACTCCATCAAAAAATGTCATTTGGATTATATGGCTGATTCTTTCGATTTTACTTCTAACTGCTCTAAGTGCTTGTTCGGACAAGAATGATCAGTTTGCTATCTGGATAGGCGGCTCACCACAGGAAGTTGATTTCTGGCAGAAGGTTATAAATGATTTTAACAATGAAACGAATTCTAACCTGATTCTTGTTCGCCAACCAACTTATACCGATCAAAGAAAACAAAGTTTAACAATTTCACTTGAAGGCAAACAGACTAATCCGGATTTATTTTTAATGGACGTTGTCTGGATCAGTCAATTTACCCAATCGGGTTGGCTGGAACCGTTAAATAACTATGCAGATAAAACAAAGTTTGACACCGCTCCATTTTTTAATCGCGTTTTGAATTTAGTTGATAAGTTCGATAACAAACTTTACGCACTTCCTGTTTTTATGGATGTAGCTTTGCTTTATTATAGAACAGATTTAATTGATAAACCACCTGAAACCTGGGAGCAGTTAAAAGATCTTTCTATCAGAATTCAAAAAGAAGAAAGAATCAACAATAAAAATTTTAATGGTTTCGTCTGGCAGGGTGCTCAGTATGAAGGGTTGGTTTGTTCTTTTCTTGAGTTTATTGCTTCTAATGGGGGAGCAATTCTGCAAAGTGATTCAATTAAGATTGATAGTAAACAGAATGAGATTGCACTTCAGTTTATGCAGGAATTAATCCACAAAAACAAAATTTCTCCTGAGAACACTTACACCGAAATGAAAGAAGAAGAAGTCCGAAGGGAATTTCAAAAAGGTAATGCTTTGTTCGAAAGAAACTGGACGTATGCATGGAAGCTTCACAACAGTGAAGATTCAAATGTAAAAGGAAAAGTTGGAATGACAATTCTTCCTCACTTTGATGGACATAAATCTGTTTCAACTTTGGGAGGATGGCATATTGGTATTTCTAAATATTCAGACAAAAAAGAAAAAGCCTGGAAGTTTATTCAATATGTGACTTCTTACAAAGTGCAGAAAGAAATGGTCTTAGATATAGGTTGGAATCCCGGCAGAAAAGATGTTTATACAGATGAAGAATTAAACAGAAGGCTTCCTCACTTAAAAACTCTTGAGTATGTTTTCGATAATACTGTTGCACGACCAACGGTTCCATATTATTCCAGTATTTCAGAAGTTATCCAAAGAAATGTAAATAATTGTCTTGCGAATAAAATTTCACCCAAAGACGCACTCAAAGAAATGGAAAAAGGAATAAAAGAAATTATAAAAATTTATGGCGGGTAGATTCAAAATATCTTCGGATGCTAAATCTGCATATCTTTTTAACGCTCCACTCGTAATTGTAGCAATAATTTTTG
Organism: Ignavibacteriaceae bacterium; assembly: GCA_037388405.1. Classification (GTDB taxonomy): domain Bacteria; phylum Bacteroidota; class Ignavibacteria; order Ignavibacteriales; family Ignavibacteriaceae; genus IGN2. The sequence continues at coordinate 2,071 of JARRKF010000329.1, forward strand.
TTTTAATTCCAATCGTTGGGACATTTGTCACAAGTTTAATGAGGGATGTAACTTTTCTTCCTCAGAAATTTCTGGCTTTTGAAAATTATCAACGATTATTTGTCGACCCTCATTTCTGGGGTTCAGTTCGTTTCACAATTCTGTTTGTTGTTGTTTCGGTCAGCATTGAGCTGGTAATCGGTCTTGCTTTCGCATTACTTCTAAATGAAAAATTACCGTTTCGCGGATTTTTAAGAGTTGTAATCCTTGTCCCATGGGTTATACCAATAGCAATTTCCGCCAGAGTTTGGGAATTGATTTACAACTTCAACTACGGAATACTTAATTACATAATTTTACAACTAGGAATTTCCAATCAGCCAATAAGCTGGCTCGGTTCTCCATTGGGAGCATTTTTTTCAGTAGTGATAAGCGATGTATGGAAGACAACTCCTTTTATGACGATCATACTACTTGCAGGACTTTCCTCCATCAATCAGGATCTTTATAAGCAGGCAATGATTGACGGTACAAATTTCATTCAAAGATTCATAAGAATTACTTTACCATTATTAAAACCTGCACTTGTTGTTGCATTACTTTTCCGTTCGATTGATGCAATCAGGATTTTTGATTTGATATATGTTTTAACCGGCGGCGGACCCGGAGGAAACACTTCTTCGTTATCGATCTATGCATTTAATTATTATGTGTCGGGAGATTTTGGATATGGTTCTGCTGTTTCTGTTATTGTTTTTCTTGCTGCGGGGATACTTTCTCTTCTCTACATTAAGTTCGGAAAATTCAGGGAATCGCTGGGATGAGAGAAGAAAAACTTATAA
>JARRKF010000330.1:0-2889 GCA_037388405.1 Ignavibacteriaceae bacterium
TTATCAATGACTTCCTGAAGTCTGCCCTCAACAAAATTGCTATAATTGTGCTGAGTCCAAATGATAATCAGCAAATCACGATCTCTAACATAAAACCTAAAGGAGACCACTTATGAACAGACATATTGATATTGGATCTTATGCCGTAATAATTATTACATTTATTCTTTTTATAGTAGCGCTATTTACGAAAGGTTTTACCCATGACCTTTTATTGGAGGCTGGGGTATTTTTAGTATCTTTGAAGTTAATTATTATGAGTTACAAGAATAGTGTATACATTGGGAATCTTCATCAAGAATTGATAGACATAAAAAATCTGTTAAGAGAGAAGTAGAGATGTGTATCCATATGGAAGAAACGAGTTGCTTATGTTAAGGTCTTTAAGCACAATCCTTCCTGATATAAATACCTCGTCAAAGCCTGTCAGACAGCAAACATTCACATAGCATTAAATACTACGAAAATGATTGCATCTTTTGCTATATTAATAAAACTATGAAAATCATTTAGTCCATGCGAGAGTGTCGAACTAAAGGCTGTTCTGTTCTCTCGAAAATCAACTTAGACAGCGAAAACATCTTCCAACCTTTCTATTTATTATTCATCACCATTAACAATATAGGCAAAAAGGCATTATAATTGATGATCCGGGAAAAGATAGTATCAGGAGAATAGATAATGAAAAGAATAAGAAGTATAACAAGAATAATAACTCAAATAGCAATCCTGATTTCTCTGACTCTATTTGTAGGATGCAAGAATATAGGGAAAGAACCTTCATCACCTTTGACAACAGTTTCTCATATAGATCTCGCCCGATATATGGGGAAGTGGTATGAGATTGCCCGCTACCCGAACAGTTTCCAGAAGGGTTGTGTGGGGAGCAAGGCAACCTATACTCTGTTGGATGATGGAAAGGTTTCTGTCCTAAATGAGTGCTATGATAACTCATTTAGCGGGGAACTAAGGTCTGCAAAAGGCAAGGCATGGGTCATTGACAAGAAGACAAATGCCAAACTCAAAGTGTCTTTCTTCTGGCCTTTTTCTGGTGACTACTGGATAATTGACTTGGGAAAGAACTATGAATATGCTGTGGTAGGACATCCAAAAAGGAAATATCTTTGGATTCTCAGCCGTACCAAAACGAGGGAGGAAAAAGTATATAAAGCGATTCTCTCCCGTCTGAAAGATAAGCAATATGACACCTCAAAACTAATTAAAACATTGCAACAATAGGAGAAATATGACATTAAAAGAATATTTTAATAGTTCAAATGGTATAGGAATTTTGTCCACAGCTGATTCAGCGGGCAGGGTGGATGCAGCAGTCTACTCTACCCCTCATGTGTTTGATGATGGAATATTAGCTTTTGTGATGAGAGAGCGTCTCACACATCTTAATCTGCAGTCAAATCCCCATGCTACATTTCTTTTTATTGAAAGTGCTGCGGGTTACAGAGGCATAAGGTTGTTTTTAAAAAAGCTAAAGGAAGAAACTGACTCAGTCCTGATAGCACAGATGACCAGGCGCAACCTAACCCCTGAAGAAGATAAACAGAAGGGGCCGAAGTTTTTGGTATATTTTTCAGTTGAAAAGATACTCCCATTAATTGGAAGCGGAGAAAGCCATATCATTTTGTCCTGACATTCTTGCCTTTTATAGAACACCGGGGATATTCATGATATAGCGTGGGATGAACGTCCTGTCTTTAGAAAGGCAAGTTATATAAGCTATAATGGTTGTAAAGCAAAATTTTAATAAATTCAATTTCTATAGTGTGAAAGTTGAAAAAATCAAAGGAATCACTCCCTGACAAAGTAAGTAGAGGTTCTTTCCCCGTGTTCAAAAGGTTGAGAGAACTTGATAGAAACCAACTTCATGCCATACTTGCAACCGAATCAGATGGGCAACCCTATACTTCCATGATCGCCTATGCCCTTGCTCCCGACAAGAAAGGAATCATATTTTTTACACCCAGAAAAACACAGAAATATAAAAATATCCTCAAAAACAATCGTGTATCACTCTTAATTGATACGAGATCGAATACAGAAAAAGATTATATGAGCGCTGAATCTTTAACTGTTTTAGGGAATGCTATTCCTGTGAGAAAAGGGAGAAGATGGTCAGAATTAGCCGGAACACTTATACAGAAGCATCCTGCTCTAAAGACGATCATTAATTCTCCTGAAACAAAATTGATATTCGTAATAATCAATCGCTGTATACATATCACCAAATTTCAGACTGTTTCGGAATGGATTTTAAGATAAATTATATAGCAAAAATTTCTGCTATATCTAATACTTTATATGCCGCCAGACTTGAATCTTAATTTCATATGAACCCATTATTTCGTATAAATAAAGGCACAAATTATAAATATTGTAGGAGTTTACATGAAGATAGAAGCCTGCTCTATAAAATTTCATTTGAAAGTCTTAAATCGGTCATAGCAGCCGCCGCCTTTGATGAAGAATTGTTGCGTTTGAAGTTGATCCCCAAAAATAAAACAATTGCGTGTAGTACGCACTCGCCGACAGAGTCGCAGCGTGTTTACTTTCAGCTAAGACTAAAGGGTTACCGTGTTACAATACTATTAATTATTCCTAAAACAATTGCTCATTCTGAAAATTGTTCACCCTATGATGAATACGACCCAAACAAAATGCAGACCATTGTGCTTTTAAACTTTTTATAAGCATTTGCTAGAACGTTAGAGAAACGGACACCGCAACAAAAGGAGCAGCATCATAATGATCTTCACTGATCTGATGACCATTATAATCTTCTATCTTCAATTTGCCTGATAAAAACGCTCCAGCGTTTAAATCTACATTTACTTGTGATCCAGAACTCCATGTAACCCGTCCCCAAACTGGCAC
>JARRKF010000331.1:0-2886 GCA_037388405.1 Ignavibacteriaceae bacterium
GTAATCGGGAAATAATATATAATTCACGACTAATCCGAATAAAATATCCGAACCACCTCATCTGTTGTCATCAAAAAAGGACAATAATTTATTTCTTATCTATAAATATTTACATACATTTATATAAGGATAAGTTCTTCATATACTCAGGGCTATTTCTGCCAAATTTCAAAAAGCAACAGTTTAATTCTCTAGTTTTTATTTTTTTGTTTGTATTTATTAAATTATGGAAAATAATTTATAATAAACCTAGTTATTAATTAATCTTTCGAGTCATGAAAATGAAAATTTGCTTGTTGACGATGCTGTTTCTTATAACAGGATCTCTTTTTGCCCAGAACCTTCATCTGAAGGGCAAAGTAACAAATGAAAAGGGGCAACCATTGCCTGGAGTGACCATCTTGATTAAAGGAACTACAAAAGGGACTACAACAAATCAAGACGGAAATTATGTGCTGGATGCTTCAAAAGGAGATGTTTTACAGTTCTCCTACATTGGTTTCACCACCAAGTTAGTTAAGGTTGGACAATCGACAACTATTAATGTTCAATTGAAATCAGGGGTTGCCCTAAACGAAGTAGTCGTTACAGGAACCCGCTATTCCGGAAGGACGGCATTAGAAACTGCAGTTCCTGTAGATGTTTTGAACGTTAAATCACTTACTTCCGTTGAACCACAGGTTGACATGAACCAACTTTTGAATTATTCGGTACCCTCTTTTTCGTCAAATGTACAAACCATCTCCGATGGAACAGACGAGGTAGATCCTGCTTCATTGCGTGGTTTGGGGCCTGATCAGGTTTTAGTACTGGTCAATGGAAAAAGAAGGCATCCATCATCACTTATCAATATAAACGGGACGTTTGGACGTGGAAATGTAGGTACTGATTTGAATACTATTCCTACATCAGCTGTATCCGACATTCAGGTATTACGTGACGGTGCTTCGGCTCAATACGGTTCCGATGCTATTGCCGGTGTAATTAATATTATTTTACGTAAGAATGTTGGCCAGTTGAAAGTTGACGTATCCAGCGGAGCTTACGCAAGTAAGAATTCTAACGGTCTTACAGGAGGCATTGATGGCCCCACAACGAACGTGAGTGCTAACTATGGTATTGCTTTGGGTAAACATGGCGGATTTATCAATTTTACTGGCGCATTCAATTATCGTGATTACTACAACCGAATGGGAACTTTTTCAGGAGAAATATTTAACGCTTATAATGCCGTTGAATGGAATGCATACAAAGCCGGCGTTGATATTTCAAACTTGAGCATGAGTCAGATCCAACAATACGCGCAACAGTCTACAGCACTGAGTGCAAGCCTCAAAACTCAGATCAATGCAGCTACTTCTATTTCCCAACTGCAGTCATTACTCAGTGTTGACGTAACAGATGCTGAATTAGCCGAAAGAGGACTTTCCAGAAAAGATTTCGTTATGCGTGTGGGACAATCTGCACTGCGTGGAGGCAAGTTCTTTTTCAACATGTTTGTTCCGATTGATAAAAAAGGCACCGAGCTTTATTCTTTTGGTGGCTCCAGCTACCGCCGCGGTGACGCAGCAGGTTTTTACAGGTTGCCTTATCAAAGCAGGACTTATACGCCTATTTATATCAATGGTTTCCTTCCCCATATCAAAGCCGATATTTTAGACAAATCAGTTTCAGTAGGCATTAAAGGAACTTCAGACGGCTGGAACATTGATTTCAGTAATACATGGGGTACCAACTCAATGAATTACACAGTCGACCATTCTCTTAATGCAACACTTTTAAGCAACTCTCCTACCTCTTTCAATGCCGGAGGATTTAATTTTACACAGAATACTGTCAATTTGGATATTGATAAATATTTTGGCAATGCACTTGCCGGGATTAATGTTGCATATGGCGCAGAGTTCAGACTTGAAAATTATCAAATCGTTGCCGGAGCTACTAATTCATACGCATCTTATGATACTGCAATGCAGGTTATTACAACACCTTACCAGGTAGCACCTGTCGATTTCTTCGGAAACACACGTCCGGGCGGAGCGCAAGTATTTCCCGGCTTCAACCCTGATAATGCTCTTTCTAAATACAGAAATAGTATTGCTGCTTACGGAGATATTGAGACTAACTTCACAAAACGTTTTCATGTCGACGCAGCCATTCGTTATGAGAATTATAGTGACTTCGGTTCGACATTTACATGGAAATTGGCGTCCTTGCTGAAAGCGACTAAAAATCTGAATTTCAGAGCATCTGTAAATACCGGATTCCGTGCGCCTTCACTGCAACAGATATACTTCAACTCTACATCCACCAGGTTTGTAGATGCGATACCAAGACAGGTAGGAACATTTTCAAACGACAGCAAAGTGGCCAGATTGTTAGGTATACCCAAACTAAAACAGGAACTATCTCAAAGTGTCAGCCTTGGTTTAACAGCCAATATACCAGCCGCATCCATTAAATTGACCGTTGACGGGTATATGATTTGGATTCAAAACAGGATTGTGCTTACAGGATTATTTAATCCTACAACTCCTGAACTTCAAACACTGTTTAACCAGGCTGGAGCAGATCAGGCAAGCTTCTTTGCCAATGCCATTGATACCAAGTCAAGCGGATTGGACGTTGTTTTACAAAACAACCTTGTTTTCAGCCCCAGTACAAGACTTGCAAATAGTTTATCGGGAACTTTTTCAGCTACTAAAAGAGTAGGAAGCGTGCACGCTTCAAAAGTTCTTGAACAATCCGGTCAAGTAGGGACATATTTTGATAAAGCAGCAAGGATTTATCTTGAAGATGCTGTACCGCATACGAAAATTACCCTTTCCAACACCTACTACCTTCACAAATTTGTTTTCTTCTTAAGAAATGTATATTTCGGGAAGG
>JARRKF010000332.1:0-2884 GCA_037388405.1 Ignavibacteriaceae bacterium
TAGAATATCAAATACCTTTATTGTAACTAATGACTGGTTTGGAATCGAGTATTTTATTGTTGTGCTTGGATTAAATGGATTTGGATAATTTTGTGAAAGGGAATATTCATCAGGATTTAATAAATTCTTATATTGGTGTTTATTAACAGAAACTAATCCGCCTTCATTAAAAACTGCAATACCATTATCAGTTCCAATCCATTTATTTCCGCTTTTATCAATAACGATAGACCTTATCCAATGATCAGGTAAACCAGAGTTTGTAGTATGATAGCTGGTCCAGGTTGTGCCATCATATTTTACTAATCCTCCATCTTTAACATAACCTCCACAGCCGCCCATAAAACAAATTTCTTCATATTTAGCATAACCAATCCATTTATTCCCATAAACATCTACTGAAATAGAATTGATGGTATTATACGGTAAGCCTGAATTAGAAGCATTATAAACGGTCCAGTTTGTATTGTCATATTTTACCAAGCCATTATTAATTCCAATCCATTTGTTACCCTCACTGTCTATACTAATGGACCTAATTCCAAAATTTTGCGGCAATCCAGAATTAGAAGTGTCATAAACAGTCCAGTTTGTATCGTCATATTTTACAAGTCCACTTGAAGTTCCAATCCACTTGTTACCATCGATGTCAAAACTTATGGAATTAACTTCATTACTCGGCAAATCGGAATTTGAAGTATTATAAACAGTCCAGTTGATACCATCATACTTTGCCAGACCATATCCAGGAGTTCCAATCCACTTGTTTTCATTGACGTCTATTCTTATAGAATTAATCCAATTGCTTGGCAGACCGGAATTAGAAGTTTTATAAACAGTCCAGCTTGTATCGTCATATTTTACCAAACCACTAGAAGTTCCAACCCACTTGTTTCCCCTTTCATCTATTTCAATACTGGTAGTATGAGAAGTAGGCAATCCAGAATTAGAAGGATTGAATACTGTCCAATCAGCTCCATCAATTTTTACTAATCCACCTGGACCGATAGGAGGGAAAATAAATGTATATCCTGTTGCAATCCAGATATTTCCATTTCCATCTACAGCGATAGAATTGACTATATTATCCGGTAAGCAAGAATTAGAAGTATCATAAACAGTCCAGACTGTGCCATCATATTTTGCAAGCCCATATTGAGTACCTATCCACTTGATTCCGTTATCATCTATTGCAAGGCATTTAATTTCATTGGATGGTAGCCCGGTATTAGCCTTGTTTAAAAAGATTTTCTCTCCAGTTAATTTATTAAGTTTAACCAAGCCTCCGTCTGTACAAATCCATAAATAGTTACCTTCTATTGTAACTGAATTAACATTGTCTCCATTAGTAAAATTGAGCCATTCCGGATTTTGAGCTTTAAGAATTGATATATATCCAAATACACAAAAGAAAACCAATATCTGAAATAATTTTTTCATGGCAAACCTCTATAAGTTACTTTTGTAAAATCATTTTTTTCAGATTCGAATAATTTCCTGCTTCCAGCCTGTAATAATAGTTTCCTGCATGCAGGTTCATTTCTTTGTCATCCCCTTCCGGAAATGAACTGTATCGATATTTGACCGCTGAAAATTCAATTTCAAAAGTACCTGCCTTTTTCTCCTCATCTAATAATACTTCAATCAGCTCGCCTTCGGAATTGTAAACCGTTATTTTAACCCTGGTTCTGTATGCCAAACAATATTTTATTTTTGTTTTTTCTTTGAACGGGTTGGGATAGTTCTGCCCTAAATAAAACTCACTTGGTGTTAGATTATTCATACAATCTTTGTAATTGATGAAAAATTCTACTATTAGTAAATAAGATATTTATAAAAGTTTTTCTACCAGATATGTTGAAAATTCTTTCAGATTTGTCTATAAGATGCTAAAATGGATGAATTTACCGATATGACAATCAGCGTTTACCTTATAAAACTATGACATATAGCCATTATACTGAGAAGGAGCAACACCAAACTGCTTTTTGAAGCATTCTGAAAAATAAGCAGGATTATTGAATCCTACTTCAAGGGCAATCTCTGTGATATTCCCGAATTTCTGTTCAATTAATTCTGCAGCCCGGGATAATCTTATCCTCCTTATAAACCCGGTAGGAGGTTCACCGACAAGTGTAAATATTTTTTTGTAGAGAAGCGACCGGTGAACTGCCATACTTTCTGCAAACCTTTCTACATTGAAATCCGGATCGGAAATATTCTTATTAATTATCTCAACTGCTTTCTGTAAAAATTTTTGATTAACCGCAGTAATTCTTTCTTCATCTATATCAAATAATCCGTGGTTTCTGAAGTGGTTATGGATCCTTTCTCTCTGTTCAATGAGATTTTTAATCCTGGCTTTTAATTCATCCGGCTCAAAAGGCTTCATAATATATTCATCTGCACCGGTTTCAAATCCTTCAATTTTATCCTGTCCTGAAGCTTTTGCTGTTAACAATATTACAGGGATGTGGCTTGTTTTTTCTTCTGTCTTTAATTTTTCGCACAGCTTAAATCCATCCATTTTGGGCATCATTACATCACTGATAATTAAATCAGGTATATTTTCAATAGATTTATTCCAGCCGTCTTCTCCATCCTTTGCTTCGAGAATTTTATAATCTTCTTTCAAAATATCTTTGATATAATTTCTTACGTCGGAATTATCTTCTACAATAAGCAGTATCGGTTTTCCTGACTCAGTGATTAATTCAAAACCCCGGTTTTCTATCACATGTTCATCAATATAAGTCAGTGTTGAAGGTGCATATTGATTTTCAAATTTTTCTGCCCCGCAAATTTCATCTGGTCTTAAGTGTTCTTTTCCCAACGGAATACTAATTGTGAAAGTGCTTCCCTTCCCTTCCTTACTTTCCACTTC
>JARRKF010000333.1:0-2876 GCA_037388405.1 Ignavibacteriaceae bacterium
GCATTAGTCAAAAATTTATCTGTCTCATCAAGAATAATTTCAGCAGCTTTTACATTTCTAAGCTGCTGCATTTGTTCTGAAGTTGTGAGCTCAAGTGCAGGTAGATTAAATCTTTCCTCAAAATAACCACGAATAATTCCGGTAATGTTTGAGTGATATTCCTTCACTTTACCTTTCTGCCAGAGTTGTTCTTCTTCAAGATGATTAAGCGCAGTCATAGCTCTGACGTGAGCAGGAATTTTAATTATCTTCTTCTTAACAGGTTCAGCAGCTTTCTTTTTCTTATATCTTAAGTAAAAGTAGATGGCCAGAGCAAGTACGATTAATATTATTAACGCAATCAGAATTATAAACTTCCAATCAAGTGGAATAGTTAATGGTTTTTTAACATCCTTTATTTCAGCTTTTGGTATTACTTTTACCTTATGAACGTTGAAAGAAACTGGATTAGACAAAACTGCTTTTTCTTGAGTGCTACCCGGAGAAGTATACCTGATTGCTATTGGTGGAATAGTTATCGATGCTGAATCGTAATAAGAAAGAATATAACCAAAGGTGGTTGATTTAATATTATTTTCTTCTTTTACAACAGGTTGAAGTTCGTTTATAACTTCTATTTGTTTGAGGCTGTCTCTTATAAAAGGAATAGAAATTTTTATATTCTTATCAGCTCTTACTTCCAAAGTATAAGTTATGTAATCACCAACCAGATAATCCGCTGAATCAACTGAAGCTAAAACAGAAATTGATTGAGCAGACAGCTTAATTGTAAAAAGAAAAATTAATACAATGTATATTCTGAAGCTCTTTACCATCTTCTCTCACGCAACCTGAAAAAATTAACCAATGGTGTTATGTAATTTGTGCCGGTTTGCACATAAACACTATCCAATCTGCTGGAAATAAAAAGTGATTTCCTTTTTTCCTCTATCTGTTTTCTTCTTCGTCGCAATGCATCTTGCACTCGCTGGCTGCTGGTATCAATCCATCTTTCCTGATTTGTTTCTGCATCGGTTAATTTTATTAAACCCATTTTAGGAATTTCTAATTCTCTTCTGTCATCAAGGACAATTCCTATTAAATCATTTTTTCTACCAACAACTCGAAGGATTTTCTCATATCCCTCGTCCATAAAATCAGAAAGCAGAAAAACAATTGATCTTTTTTTGATTGCACCATTCATAAATTCTAATGCGGTACGAAGATTTGTTTTATTTCCTTCAGGCTCGAAAGAAAGGACATCACGGATTATTCTCAACACGTGCTTATTTCCTTTTCGCGGGGGTACAAATTTTTCTACTTTATCCGTAAAAAGGATTAAACCAACCTTATCATTATTTTTTAATGCCGAAAAAGCAAGGATAGCACTTAATTCGGCTGCGACTCTCTGCTTTGTTTTAGAAAGAGACCCGAACATTTGAGAACCGCTGAGATCAACCATTAAAATGACCGTAAGCTCTCTTTCTTCTTCAAATATTTTTACAAATGGATGACCGAATCTGGCAGTAACATTCCAATCGATATTTCTTATGTCATCACCAAACTGATATTCACGAACTTCTGAAAATTCCATTCCTCTTCCTTTAAATACAGAATGGTATTCACCAGAGAAGACCTGGTTTACAAGTCCTTTAGTACGAATTTCAATTTGTCTTACAAGTTTTAATAAATCTTTAGTAAGCATCTGACCTCACCGTAACTCTCTTAATATTAAGGAGAGGAAGTTTTTCCATCTTCCATATTCCATAAAACATCCCCCTTTATTACGGTACTGCAATCTTATTCAATATTTGGCTTATGATTGATTCCGAAGTAATTTCTTCAGCTTCAGCTTCGTAAGTTACAGCCACTCTATGTCTCATAACATCGTAGCAGATTGCTCTAACATCTTCCGGAATTACATATCCTCTTCTCTTTATAAAAGCCATAGCTTTTGCACCCATCGCAAGATAAATTGAAGCTCTTGGTGATGCTCCGTAACTAATCAATTCTGACATCCCATCTAAACCAAATTCTTTTGGCTTACGGGTAGCAAATACAATATCAAGAATATATTTTTCAATCTTTTCATCCATATAAACCGAATGAATAAGTTGTCTTCCTTTAAGAATATCAGCAGGAGAAATAACCGGATTAGGAACACCGAGAGTTTCATTTATATTATGCCGCATTATCAGTAGTTCTTCTTTTCTCTCCGGATAAGTGATTTTAATTTTCAGCATAAATCTGTCAACCTGAGCTTCTGGTAAAGGATATGTTCCTTCCTGCTCAATTGGATTTTGTGTTGCAAGTACGAGGAAAGGTTCTTCAAGCTTAAAAGTATTTTCACCGATCGTAACCTGTCTTTCCTGCATTGCTTCAAGAAGTGCACTTTGAACTTTTGCCGGTGCACGGTTAATTTCATCTGCAAGAATAAAATTTGAGAAGATTGGACCTTTGCGAATTAAAAAATTCCCATCGCGTTGATTATAAATCTGAGTTCCAATTAAATCAGCAGGTAAAAGATCAGGAGTGAATTGAATTCTCTGAAACTTTGATTTCATCGCAGCAGCAAGTGTTTTAATGGCTAGAGTTTTTGCCAGACCGGGAACGCCTTCAAGAAGGATATGACCGTTTCCCAGAAGTCCGACAACAAGTCTTTCAACCATTTCCTTCTGCCCAACAATCACCTTTCCAATCTCTGCAAATAATAAATCAATGAATGCACTTTCCTGTTTTATTTTTTCATTAAGTTGTGCAATATCCACTTTAAACCTCTTTATATTTTGACGATGATAAATTTTTGGAATTTAAGCCTAAGGTTTATCAGCTTGCGGCTGAAAATATGATTAGACGGTGGCAAACTTATGAATGTTGCATTTTCTAGTCAAGAAAAC
>JARRKF010000334.1:0-2874 GCA_037388405.1 Ignavibacteriaceae bacterium
TAGCATCGGCTGAAATAGGCAGGGCTTGAAAATCCAACCCAGAAGGAAATTTCTGAAATTGTACCTTTTCCCTCTTTTATCATTTCTTTTGCTTTTGATAATCTGACTGATCTGAGATATAGGCTTGGGGATTTACCGGTAAGTGCTTTTATTTTCCTGTAGATTTGTGCCCGGCTCATACCAATTTCCATTGCAATGTCTTCTATGCTAAATTCCTCCTCGGAAAGATGCTCATTAATTACGGTAAAAATTTTCTCAATAAATTTTTCATCAATCGCACTGAGCTTCGGTTTATCTGCAGACTTAATTTCAAATGCACCTGCACTAAACTTTTGTTGTATGCGCTTTCTACTTTCAACCAGGTTTTTCATCCTTACAAGCAGTTCTTTTGTATCAAATGGTTTTGTGAGATAATCATCGGCACCTAGTTCCAGACCTTCAAGTTTACTTTCTTTATCGGATTTGGCAGTAAGAAGAATTACCGGGATATGGCTTGTCTTTTCGTCTTGCTTAATTCTTTTCGTCATTTCATAACCATCCATTTTAGGCATCATAATATCACCGATAATCAAATCAGGAATGTACTTCTCGGCTTTTCTTAAGCCCTGCTCTCCATTTATCGCCTCAACAACATCATAATCTTTGATTATAGAATCTTTAATGTATTCCCTTACATCATTGTTATCTTCAACAACAAGTACAATGTTTTTATCTGATTCAATTTTTTCTATTTCCGGTTCTTCAGAAATATCGGATGAATAATCATTAGCAGGAATTTCAAATGCGTCTTTTATTCCTTCCTCTGATTCTAATATTTCCTCATCTTTTAAATGTTCTCTTCCCAAAGGAAGTTCTATTTGTACTTCTGTCCATTCGCCTTCTTTACTATCAATATTAATTTTACCTCTATGTAGTTCTATTAATTCTTTTGTTAGTGCTAAACCTATTCCACTTCCCTGCTGCTCTCTCGTTGAGGAACCATCAGCTTGATAAAACATATCAAAAACTTTGGGAAGTTCTTTAGCACTAATGCCCAAACCGGTATCTTTAACTTTTATAACAACCGAATTATGCTCTGTTTCCTGTAAGCTTACTTCTATTTTGCCACCATCCCTTGTAAACTTAAATGCATTCGAAAGAATATTGGTAAGTACTTTCTGCATTTTATCTTTATCGAAGTAAGCTTCAATATTTTGCTTTTCCAGCGAAAGTCGTAATTCAATATCCTTCTTTTCAGCAAGAGATTCGAACGCCATTGTAATTCCTCTTACAAAAACAGAAATGTTAGATCTGGTAGCTTCTAATTTTAATTTACCTGATTCAAGTTTTGAAAGATCAAGAAGCTGATTTATTAAATCGAGCAGACGACTTGCATTTCTTTTAATTATACCTGCTTGTTTACCAGCGATGGACTCCGGAGTTTCAGAAATAATTCTGTCGGCTGGCCCAAGAATAAGAGTCAGCGGTGTTCTGAATTCGTGTGAAATGTTTGTAAAAAATCGCGACTTTATCCTATCAATTTCTTCAAGTTTTTCGGTGTGTTCTTGTTCCAATTCCAGCTGATGTTTAAGTCTTTGACGTCTTAGATCATATTGACGCAGAGCTACCATAAGAAGAATTAAAAACACTGTGTAAGTTGTATATGCCCACCATGTTTTCCACCAGGGCGGTTTAATTATCAGTTGAAGTGATCTGCCGGCTTCGTTCCAGACCCCATCATTATTTGAACCTCTTACACGAAAGGTATATTTCCCCGGATCGAGATTGGTATAAGTTACAAATCTTCGGGCTGCATCAGTGAAAGTCCAATCTTCATCAAATCCTTCAAGCAAATAAGCGTATTTGTTTTTGGGTGGGCTCCAGTAATCAAGTGCTGAAAATTCAAATGATATTACATTATCATCATGATTCAATTCAATCTGTTCCGTTTCTAAAATCGATTTATCCAGAATCGTACGATTCAGATGTTTTTCATATCCAATCGGAACGTTTTTATGCAGAAGCTGAAAATTTGTTATAACTAATTGAGGAACATACTTATTAGATTTAAGGCTATCGGGATGAAACATGTTAAATCCGTTCGGTCCACCAAACAATAATTCTCCGGATCTAATTTTACAGTATGCCCCCTGATTAAATTCATTACCCTGTAATCCATCACTTATATCAAAGTTTCTAAACGTCTTTGTTTTTGGATTAAACTTTGCCAATCCTTTATTAGTACTAAGCCATAAATTTCCATGGTCATCTTCAAGGATAGCATAAACAACATCATTTGGTAATCCAACTTCCGTTCTGAAATGCTCAAACTTTTCATTTGCTCTGTTAAACTTATTTAGTCCTCCACCGTGCGTACCAATCCAAAGTACACCCGACTTGCTTTCATAAATTGAAAGTATGCCATCATTGCTGATACTTGAAGGGTTATTCGGTTCATTTTTGTAAATGGTAAAATTGTTTTCTTTCTTATTGAATTTATTTAATCCACCACTGTCCGTTCCAATCCAAAAAATTCCTTCTTTGTCTTCGTAGATAGCAAATATTCTGTTAACACTTAAACTTGCCAGATTGTTAGGATCATTTTTAAAATGAATGAATTGATTTTTCGTCCTGTCAAAACGATTTAAACCACCTTCATAAGTTCCAACCCAAAGATTACCAAAACTATCTTCACAAATTGAAAACACTTCATTATTGCTAAGACTGTAACGATCACCTGGTTTTTCTTTGAAATGAATGAATTGATTGTTTCTTCTTTCAAAGAGATTTAATCCGCCACCAAAAGTTCCAATCCAAATATTCCCTTCCCTGTCTTCATAAATTGAAAGAATTTCGTTACTACTTATACTGTTTGGGTTTGATGGATTATTTCTA
>JARRKF010000335.1:0-2870 GCA_037388405.1 Ignavibacteriaceae bacterium
ACGCACTGGTAAAGACAGACGCAAAATTTTAAATTTACACCGTTTCTTCTATAATGGGCCAGAAAGAAGAAAGGCGCTGCAAGATCGAAGGTCACAGCAAGAAAGACGAGATGGTTGGATTAGAGCCAGCAAATGGTCAAGTGTGAATCTGGATGGTTTAAAAATTGCTAAATATTTAAAATAGGGGACAGTCGAAATCTGCCATTATATTTTAGTCTTTTGTCAGTGCAATTGATTCCTAAGGAATTAAATAAAACAACCTCATTTCCTACTATCTAAGCCGCCAATATTTTAAGGGATTGAAGAGCGATTTGAAAGATCATTCTACAGCGGTATTGTTAATAAGTATTTTTGGTCTGATATTAGCATTTGGATGCACAACAAGATTTGAATTATCTGACAAGAATACCAACACTGAAAGGAGAAATTATGAAAGAATAGTGTATGGAAATAAAGGAAATCCAATTTTAAAAATCGTATGCAAGTATGTTGGGAAAAAACCTGTGAAGGGTTTTAAAACCGATATCCGCTGGAAAATAATCGATACGGACTTCTATAATTTATCTTTCATTAATTTAACTGACAAAAAAATCGAATTTATTTCAAGTGAATTTTATCAATCTCTTCCAAAAGAAATAGCATTAGAAAGAAATTTACTGGCCAAAAGATCAGTTATTTTGATCGAACACAAAGATTATCGAAAAGAGCATGATCCAAAATTTGATCCTCTTGAATATCGGGAGGAACGCACACTTATAAATTGGCCGGTTCACACAAACAATCGGTATCCATATTCTTTAACAAATATAATATTCCAAATTAAGCATATGCAACAGACATATAGATTTAATATTTTCATCGTTTATGAAAAATAGAATGAGAAAGTCGTACAGTTTTTATGCCTTGTCTAGATTTATCTGCAATTCTAAAACCTTCGATACCTCCAATAAAACACAACTATCAGCAGGTCTGAAAACCTATGATATTCGATTTTTATCACAACCTATAAGGGTGAATCTGAGCTTACGGATTTCCCCTTTTTATTTTTCAAAGTCGCATTTTTCGGGCATTCGATTTGACACTAGATTTAAAGATGCGATACGGTTCAGATCCAAATAGTATCTGCAATATTTCGAGAAATCTTGATATTTGGTTTTTTCTCAATGTATCGGTATTGTGTGGGATTTAGTTTTCTGGCAAGAAATGCCCGGATTTAGTTGCCCCTGAATATTAAAGATTTCATCTACGTATCTGAAATTTAGGGTAATTTGTGATATTTTATGATATCACAGGCTTTCAAGGGCGTGGATTTTTGTAGATAATCTCGATATCCCAATGATATACGAGGGAAAACAACAAAAGGAATTGTTGAGATAAATGGATTGTTTGCGAGATACAATGTGGTCATACGAACGCATAATAATGGTTAAGCGAGAAATAAAAAGGTATTGGTTTAGAAAGATTATTTTGGCCATCTTTGTTTTTTTCTTAGTCTTATTTCCCTCCATATCCATTGCAACAACCCTTCAGGTTGTCACCTTTAAAGAGTTGTTGCAATACTCTGAATTTATTTTCGAGGGACAGGTAATAGCGATTGGATCTGTTATACCTCCTAATAGTCACCTTCCACGCACGTGCGTTTTAATCGAAATCGATGAGGTGTTTAAAGGACGCCACCTAGACGATACAGTTGATCTTTGTTTCTTGGGCGGGATCAGCGGAGAATACACTATCAAGGTCCCGAATATGCAATATCCAGAACTTGACGAGAAAGGTATCTACTTCGTTAAATCGCTGGCTGGTCAATATGCTAATCCACTCTATGGATGGAAGCAAGGCCACTTTTTAATTGAAACCGATCATCATACCTCCAGGGAACATGTGCTAACTGCCGATCGGCAGCCAGTGACTGGTATAACATTAGAGGAAACGCCGTCTTATGGATTAAGTACAGGTGTAGCTATTGGTGTAAAAACAACAGATCGGTTACAAATTGATAAAGCTTGGACAGTTGAAGAGTTTAAGCAGAATCTGCGTTTGATGCTAAAAAATCTGGAATGAAATATCTTTTATTTATAATAGTCCATTTCGTCATATTATTTTCAATTCCAGCCGGTACTTATGTAATTGAAGGAAATAAATGGCCAGAGGCGAGAACATTGTTTTATGTAGATATCCCTGGCGCTGGCGGACTTTGGGATGATGCATTCGAAGAAGCTATGTTTAGATGGAATGATTCAACAAACTTTAAATTTAGTATAGTTAGAGATAGCTTTGGAGATCCTTGTGGTGATCCGAATGTTAACGGTGCTAAGAATGGGGTTGCGTTTTCCGATACCATTTGCGGCTTGGCCTGGTCAGGTCAAATAATTTCCGTTACATTAACTTGGATCAATAATAATACGAATGAGATTGTTCAAACCGGAGTTGTGTTTAACAGTGATAGAGACTGGGATGTCTACTCTGGACCATGGTGGCGAGATCCTTATTTTGGGATTAATGATTTCAGACGTATTGCAGTTCATGAGCTGGGCCACTGTCTAGGTTTGGGCCACGAAAACTCTGTTGAGGCTATCATGCAGAGCCAGGCGGGTGACATAGAATTCCCCACTGCCGATGATATTGCGGGTGTTAATTTTCTATATCCTGCTTCCGCAGATAATAGTGATGACGGTGGGGGAGGCGGTGGTCCCTGCTTTATCTCCGTTATTAGTGGAGAATAGGTTAGCAGGCATTTCATTTTTAAAGCAGAATCATGTCTGTTTTTCCCCAATGTGGTTTAGAAAAATCCAACTACCAATAACAGATATGTACCAGCAATCTTAAGTCCCTAAAAATAAGGCTTTAGCAAATAAAAAAGGCGAATCCGC
>JARRKF010000336.1:0-2867 GCA_037388405.1 Ignavibacteriaceae bacterium
TTTAAATTTTTCGGAGTTTTAAAATAATAATCTTTCGGACGAAGAGTCTTTTCATCTCTTTCAAGTCCTATGTGACCAACACGTGCATTTGGAATTATTTGCAAAAATCCGTTCACCATTCCTAAACCTGCTCGAAGCACAGGAATGAGAACGACATCCTGCTTCAATTTATACCCTCTTGTATTTTCAAGTGGTGTATGAACTTCAATTTCATTTAATGAAAAATTACGACTTATCTCGACAGCAAGAATATTTGAAATTCTAGTAACAGCAGCCCGGAACATTTCTGTGCTCGTTTTCCTATCACGCAGAATTGTTATATCTCTTTTAAGTAAAGGATGCTCGACAAGTTTGAAGTTTTTATAACTGGATTTCTTTTTCAACTAAAGACTCTTTGCTAATTATCAGAAAAATTTTTACCAATTATACTCAGAAGATTGATAAAAGGCGAAAGCGGTGGTGTATAGTTGTAATTTATTTTAGCCAGTGTTGAAGCAAGAGCTTTTAATTTAATAAGTGATGAAAGAAGATCAGCATAGCCTGAAACTTCTTTACCACCAAGAAATGCTCCGCCAATTATTCGTTTACTATTTTTATCTACTATTACTTTTCCAATTACATCCATGCTACCGGGCATAACACCAACAAGGTTTTTAGCTTTTGCAAAATTTGCAGCAATATCAAAATTATTATTTAATGATTCTGATGTTGATAATCCCACAGATGCGAAATATTTATCAAATATTTTTACACTAATATTTTTGATAAATGGATCAAACCTTACATTTCCTCCTGCAGCATTCTCTCCGGCAGTATGCCCGAGCTCATAAGCATGTGTTGCCAGAGGAATATATTCCGATTTCATTGTGACTGCATTAGTAACTTCAACATTATCACCAGCAGCAAAAATGTTTCTATCAGAGGTTTTGCAATAAGAATCAATTTTTAATGCTCCGGATTTCCCGAGCTCAAGTTTAGCGTTGCTAGCCAAATACGAGTCAGGTTCAAAACCGATTGACAATAAGACTATATCAGTTTCAATAAATTTCTCATTGAATCTGACTCCCAAAATTTTGTCGCCTGCAATTACTGGTTCTGCTTCTTTCACATTACCAAAAAACTGCACATCATTTTTATCTAATACTTTTAGTATCTCATCACTAAATTCTACGTCGGCATCCGGCAAAGGTCTATTAGCTTTTTCTATTAACTGAACACATAATCCTTTATGCTTAAGTGAGTCAGCAACTTCCAATCCAATGTAACCGGCACCAATAATTATGGCTCTATTTACTTTTTCTTTAGTTATGTAATCATTTAGTTTTATCAAATCATTAATATTTTTTAAAGTGAATACATTTTTTATCTGTGTATCAAAACCGGGTAAAGTTTTTGCTTTTGAACCTGTTGTGAGAATAAGTTTATCATAATCGAACTCTTTTAACTGATTTGTAATCAAATCTCTTACGATTACTTTTTTATTTCTTGTATCAATCTCTTCGACAAAATGTTTTATGAAAACCTTAACTCCCTTTTCATTCTCAAATGATGAAGGCGAAAAGAATAACAACTTTCTGTAGTTTTCAATTTCATTCGAAAGAACATAAGGCATTTCACAAGTTCCGGTAGAAATAAATTCACTGGCTTCAAACAAAATTACATTAGCATTTGGATTAAATCTTTTTGCTTTGGCTGCAGCTGCAGGACCTGCTGCATTTCCTCCAACAACTAATATTTTTACAGCTCTAGTCATTTTGCTTTAAAACTTAATGAAATCGGCACACCATTAAAACCATAATTATTTCGGATTAATTTTTCAAGAAATCTTTTATAATTATCAGCAACGTGCTTAGGATAATTACAAAAGAAAGCAAAGATTGGATAGTGTTCCCCAATCTGCGTAACATATTTAATTTTTACTTCCTTGCCTGAAGGAGTGGTCGGCGGAGGTGATTTTTCAATCTCATTTAAAAGAAAATCATTAAGTTCTTTTGTTTGAATTTTCTTTCTGCGTTCTTCACTCACATTTTTGCTTAGCTCCATCAGCTTAAATATTCTTTGCTTCGTTAAAGCAGAGATAAAAATAATTTCCGCATAATCAATTGCACCCATTTTTTCTTTGAGAGCTTTTTCATAGAAAGCAGAAGTATTGGAGTCCTTTTCAACCAAATCCCACTTGTTTACTGCGATTATTAATCCTTTTCTCCATCGAACAACTTCGTCAATTATTTTTTGATCTTGTTTCTCTAGTCCAATTTGTGAATCAATAAGCACAACAGCAACATCACACTCCCCTATTGCTTTTAGCGTTCTAATGTTTGAATAAAATTCTATGCTTTCTTGAACTTTTTTCTTTTTTCGAAGCCCTGCAGTATCAATTAAAACAATTTCCTCTCCATAATATTTTAAAATAGAATCGATACTGTCACGAGTTGTACCAGGAATTTCTGTAACTATGCTTCTTTCTTCACCAAGCAAAGAATTTACAAGAGATGATTTTCCAACATTTGGTCTTCCTACAATTGCGATTTTTAGTCGGGGATCTTCGGCTTCAACTTCTTGATCCGAAAATCCAGCTGTAACTTCATCGAGTAAGTCTCCAAGATTTCTTCCGCTTAATGCAGAAATCGGATAGACTTTTTCAACTCCAAGCGAATAGAATTCTGCAGCGGCATTATCAAAATTAGGATTATCTGACTTGTTTACGATTAAGAAAAATTGTCTCCCCGAATTTCTTAGAAGTATCATTATTTCTTTATCAATCGGAAGAATGCCGTCACGAACATCAACAACAAATAAAATACTATCTGCTTCATTTATTGCTATCTCAACTTGCTCACGTATTGCAGTTTCAAAAACGTCTTCAC
>JARRKF010000337.1:0-2863 GCA_037388405.1 Ignavibacteriaceae bacterium
CTACCCAGGTTATCCCTAAAATTAATTTTTTAGGAGGAACGAATGAACTAATAACTTGCCCATTCTGCGGATCGGTCTTGCCTGGGATGGTCAATTCCTTTGGCATAGTGAATATGGTGACTCAGCAAGGATTTACAAGCTCGATCCGCAGAATGGGCAAGTTATTAGTTCATTCGTTCCTCCTAAAAAATTAATTTTAGGGATAACCTGGGTAGAAGGATATTTATATGGAATTAATATTGAGTGGAATTTAGGAGGTGGAACGATTTATAGATTTGATCCTTCTACTGGAATTGTACTGGATAGTTCATTCTGGGAAATACCTCATCCACTTGGTTTGGATTGGGATGGAAATAATTTTTGGAATGTAAGTGGTACTAGCATTTATAGAGCAAGCAATGATATTACCTCCGTTGATTTTAAAAACTCTAATATTCTTAGTGATTATTTTCTGTATCAAAACTACCCTAACCCATTTAATCCATTTACAAAAATAAAATTTGAGATCCCGGGTCAAGCCCGGAATGACAATATGCTTATTACTTTAAAAGTTTATGATGTTTTAGGAAATGAAATAACAACATTGATAAATGAAGAAAAGCCCGCTGGTGAATATGAGGTTGAATTCAATTCTATTGGATTACCAAGTGGGATTTATTTTTATAAACTACAGGCTGCTTCTCCTTCGACAGGCTCAGGACAAGTTTTTGTTGAGACAAAGAAGATGGTCTTACTGAAGTGATTTAAAAAATAATTTTTATTTTGGTGCAGATTCAAAAGAAAGATGCTGAAACTAGTTCAGCATGACCATTAGAGATTTCTGAGCAAATTAATTTTCTTAATCTCACCGGCAATAATTATCGTCTGGTCTTCTTTAAAAATATGATTCGGGTTTGGGATAGCTTTAATTTTTGCATCGCTTTTTTTACCTGTCCTGATGGAAAGAACATCCACTCCAAAATTTTTTCTTATATCCAGTTCACGTATTGATTTCCCAATAAAAGATTTTGGCGGAGAAATTTCTACAATCGAATATCCTTCCATAAAATGAACTTCTTTTTCATCTTCCTTCATCACAATACTGCTTGCAATGTTAGAAGCAAGTTCCATTCTTTCAATTTCCTTTTGATAAGCATCCTGAATATCTTTTCTCCAGATATAACCAAGGAACCTGTTTCCATCTTCTTCAGAAACTACGGGAAGTCCTTCAAGATCATAACGACTCATTTTATCCAGTGCAACCTGGCAATTAGATTCGACGGGAAGAGTTTCAAAGTTTGTGTTTGCAATGTCAGCGGCAATAAGCAAATTTTTCAGTTCCTCTTTCTCAAAGAAGTGATCTTTTACATCATAAATGGAAATAACACCTTTAACAATATTATTTCTGTCAACAACCGGGAGTTCCGGTGATTTTCCCTTCAATATTTTATTAACAACCTGGTTAAAATTTTCTGAATCTGCGATTGCATCAACGTCAGTTCTTACTAATTCCTTTACAAACAAAGATTCCATCACATTAACTTCCATTCCTTCCTTTATACCGATATTGCGTAAAAGAAGTTTTAGAGTATAAATTGATTCTCTGGTTAACCTCGATGATAATATTAAACTTATTATGCACGTTACCATTAACGGAAGTATAATGCTGTAGTCGTTCGTTAACTCAAAAACAATTATGATTGCAGTAATCGGTGCGCGTGTTGTTCCCGCAACTAAACCACCCATTGCAACCAGTGCGTAAGCACCAGGTGTAGCTGTAATATTTGGAAAAAGTGAATGGACAACGTAACCGAAAAAGTATCCAAGCATTGCACCCATAAAAAGAGAGGGCGCAAAAATTCCTCCTGAACCTCCTGAGCCAAGAGTCACAGATGTTGCCAAAATTTTTGCAAAGATGAGAGCAACGGCTACATACCAAACCATCTTTCCATAGAGAGCTACATTTATTGTATCATAACCAACACCCATAACCTGCGGGAAGAACAGTGCAATCGCACCAACTAACAAACCTCCAATAGCAGGATTTACATACTCTGGAAGTTTCATTTTATTGTCAAATAAATCTTCGCACCAATAAAGGAGTTTTATAAAAAGATATGAAACAACTCCTGCTAAAGCGCCAAGTACGAAATATAAGCCGATTTCCTGTGGTGAAACGAGTTGATACTTAGGTACTTCAAAAGCGGCAAACTTTCCTGTGAATGTATGAGAGACTACAGTTGCCATCACTGATGCAATTACAATCGGAGAAAACTGTGCAATGGCAAAATCCATTAAAATAATTTCAACTGCGAAAAGCGCACCCGCAATGGGAGCGTTAAATGCTGCAGCAATTCCCGCAGCAGCTCCACATCCTACTAAAGTTTTTAATCTTTTAGATGGAACTCTTAGAAATTGTCCGATCATCGAACCGAGACTAGAACCAATTTGAATTATTGGTCCTTCACGTCCAACTGAACCGCCGGTGCCGATAGAAATTGAAGAAGCAATTGTTTTAATGAAAGCAACTCGTGCTCGTATGTTACCGCCTTTTAATAGTAGTGCTTGCATAACTTCGGGAACACCGTGACCTTTAGCTTCTGGAGCCAGAAAGTAAATGATTGGTCCGACAATAATTCCACCTATCGCTGGTATTATAAGTATCCAATACCAGGATGTATTCATTATGTTTTCAAGAATGTTCCCCTCACCTTGAAAGGAAAGAGCAGATATTTCTTTAATTAAAAATCTAATTCCAATTGCTGAAAAGCCGGCAAGCACTCCTATGATAATGGCTACAATTATCATAAAAGTATGTTCGGTAAGCTTTAACTTTTCGAAATAAGCAGCTGTTCGAAGAGAAACTTTATTTACAAAATGTGTT
>JARRKF010000338.1:0-2861 GCA_037388405.1 Ignavibacteriaceae bacterium
CCAAAAGAAAAATATTTAAAGAAGTACAAATTTTATGTATCGGGATTTGATACCAGCGAATTCGGGATTGAATGGATGCGTTTTGAAAAAGATAGTCCGGTTTCCGAAATAATTCAGAAAGTTCCTCACATAGCTTTTGAAGTAGATGATCTTGAGGTTGCAGTAAAAGGGAAACAACTTATTGGAAAAATTGAAGCTCCATCGAAAGGAGTACGCACTGCAATGATACTTGAAAACGGTGCTCCAGTAGAATTTATAGAGTTTAGCAAAAAATAATTAATATGAACAACCTACAAAAACTCGGCTTCGATAATTGGTTTCAAGACAAATTAGATTTATCTAAAACTAATTTCAACATCGTAAGAATAATAAGGGTAAACAAAAACAGCTTTGTTGTCTCCAACGGAGTAAAAGACATTTATGCAGAGCTTACAGGAAAGTTTTTGTTCAACTCCGAGGACTCGCTTGATCTGCCCGCCGTAGGTGATTGGGTTTATGCACAATTATTCGATGATGATGAGCTTGCGATAATTCACGAAATACTTCCGCGAAAATCATTACTAAAAAGAAAAGCATCCGGCAAAAAAGTTGAATACCAGCTTATCGCTTCAAACATAGATACTGCAATCATTATGCAGTAGCTCGATTCCAATTTTAATTTAAGAAGACTCGAACGCTACCTCGTAATGATAAACGAGGGCAAAATAACTCCCGCAATATTTTTAAGTAAAAGCGATCTTATAAGTGAAGATGAAATTGAGAAGAAGAAAAATGATATCCGTAAAATTTTGCCTGATGTAACCATTAAAGCTTTCAGCAACAATAGTAAAAGTAATATTGAAAATATCAAAACTTTCTTTGAACCATCTAAAACTTACTGTCTGCTTGGTTCATCGGGGGTCGGCAAAACAACATTGTTGAATAATTTAATTAACCAGGAGCTTTACAAAACTCAGCCAATCAGGGAGAAAGACGGAAGAGGAAAACACACCACAACACGACGCGAGCTTATTGTTTTAGAAAATGGAGCGATAATAATTGACAATCCGGGAATGCGAGAGCTTGGAGTAATCTCAAACGAGTCCGGTCTTGGCGAAACCTTCAATGAAATTGATGATCTGGCCTTTCTATGCAAATACAAAGACTGTACCCATACAGTTGAAATCGGCTGTGCAGTTCTGGATGCTCTTCATCGAAAAGAAATTTCGGAAGAGCGATACAACAACTACATTAAGATTTATAAAGAGGCGTTGTATAATGAAATGTCCTACGTTGAAAAGCGGCAGAAGGATAAAAAGTGGGGCAAGTTTTTTCATTCCACAATAAAAGATGTAAAGAAGATGAAGGGGAGAGAGTAAGAAAAGAATTTAAAATGGTTGTAACTATTTCAGCAATTATCTTTACGTTCCTTTCAGCGATTCTCATTTTATTCCAGCTTGCTTTAACATTTGGTATGCCGTGGGGAGAAGCATCAATGGGCGGAAAATTTCCGGGAAAATATCCGCCAAAAATGAGAATCGTCAGTCTGATTAATAGTTTGATTTTAATCATAATAACTTTAATCGTACTCATAAAAGCGGATATTTTACTACCGCAATACAGATCCATTTCAAACATTGCCATTTATTTTGTCGTTGGATTTTCTGCAGTTACAACAATTCTAAACATAATAACTCCAAGTAAAATTGAAAGAAAAATTTGGGCACCTGTTGCGATGATGTTATTAATTACAAGCATCATTGTAACTATTGTAGGCATTTAATTAATGTGTTGGCCTGTAGTTTAGTGCGTTTTCAAGTATTATCAAACTAAATTCACAACTGTATCTTTAACTAACAGGAGAAAGAATGAATTGAGATTACTCTTTATCTCTTCATCTTTTTTTATCTGATATCAAAGCACAATTATTCCTATATTAACCCAAAAGTAAAATCCATTGACAAACGATTTATTAAATAAAGGACGCCAATCACTTTCTATTGGCGAATGGGAAAAAGCAAAAGATTTTCTTCTAAGAGCTTTGAAGGAAGAAGAATCACCAGAAGTTTATGAAGAATTGGGCTGGGTAAACTGGTGGCTTAATGATGCGGCCGGAGTTTTTGAGAACCGAACTAAAGCATTCAATCTGTTTTTGCAAAATGAAGATAAACTCAGCGCAGTTCGTAATGCTTGCTGGATTGGTGTCGACTACATTGAATTCAAAGGTGAATTTGCTGTGGCAAGTGGATGGTTTAAACGAGCAGAAAACCTTCTTGAGGGCTTGCCTCCATCAACAGAACTTGCAATGTTCAAAATCTTAAAAGCAAGGTGGACGTTCCAGGTTGATAAAAATTCCGAGCTTGCTTTTAAACTTCTTGATGAAAGTCTGCAGATATCAAAGTCACTTAAAAATGTAGATGGAGAAATGCTTGCTGAAGCTTTGAAAGGATTCATATTGGTAGTAGAAGGAAACATCTCCGAAGGTATGCCACTGCTTGACGATGCTACTTTACTCGCGATAAATTCTGATCAAAGCGATATAAAATTTACAACTATCACCTGTTGCTATCTTATAGATGCCTGTGAACGAATCCGGGATTACGAGCGTGCAGCACAATGGTGCAATAATGTAAAAGAACTCTGCAAGCAGTGGAGATACAAGGCAATGTTTGCAAACTGCAGGATGAAGCATGCCGGAATTCTAATCTGGAAAGGAGATTGGAACGAAGCAGAAGAAGAGCTTCACTCGGCAGCCAACGAGCTTCAGGAATTCAGACCAATACAGGTAAATGCCTGCACAGTGAGACTTGCAGATTTAAAACGCAGACAGGGAAAATGGAAAGAAGCAGAAGAACTTTTAAGCAAAGTAGAATCTCATCCAC
>JARRKF010000339.1:0-3899 GCA_037388405.1 Ignavibacteriaceae bacterium
CCCACCCGGGAAATGAATTGAAGTTATTTTACCGGGAGATGGTCTGAAATTCATTTCAGGATCTTCGGCATTTATTCTGAATTCCATTGAATGCCCGGTTGGTTTTTTTGGTTTTGTTTCAATTTTTTCTCCAGCAGCAACAAGAATCTGCTGTCTAACAAGATCAACATCATAAACCAGTTCCGTAACAGGATGCTCAACCTGAATTCTCGTATTCATTTCCATGAAATAAAAATTCTTGTTCTTATCCAGAAGAAATTCAATAGTTCCTGCACCTTCGTATTTAACTGACTTGGCACCTTTTACTGCGGCCTCGCCCATTAAACTTCGTAATTCTTCATCAACAGCCGGTGAAGGGGATTCTTCAATTAATTTCTGATGTCTTCTCTGAATTGAGCAGTCTCGTTCTCCATAGTGATATACATTTCCCTGCATATCACCCATTACCTGTATTTCTACATGACGTGGATTTTCAATAAATTTTTCAAGGTAAACATCGGAGTTAGCAAATGCTGCTTCAGCTTCTGTTTTAGCGGTCTGAAAAGCTTTTTGAAAATCATTTTCATCCCAGACTATTCGCATTCCTTTTCCACCACCACCAGCTGAAGCCTTAATGATTACAGGATAGCCAATCTCTTTTGCCATCTCTTTTCCCTGTTCAAGACTCTCTACAACACCATCGCTTCCGGGAATTACAGGCACTCCGTTTTTCTTCATTGTTTCTTTGGCAAATGATTTGTCTCCCATTGCCCTTATCATATCCGGAGAAGGACCGATAAATTTTAAATTCGATTCTGAACAGATTTCCGAAAAACTTGCGTTCTCTGCAAGAAAACCATAGCCAGGATGAATAGCATCTGCACCAGTAACCTGAGCAGCAGAAATTAATGCGGGAATCTTTAGATAACTGTCTTTTCCAAATGGAGGTCCGATACAAACTGCTTCATCTGCAAAAGTTACGTGAAGTGAATCTTTATCAGCTTCAGAATAAACTGCAACGGTTTTAATTCCAAGTTCTTTACAAGTACGGATTATGCGAAGTGCTATTTCGCCGCGGTTAGCTATTAAAATTTTATTAAACAAACTTTATCCGAGGATTTGTAATATTTAGGCTAATTCAATTAGAAAAAGAGGTTGATTATATTCTACCGGTTTTCCATTCTCAACCAGAATCTTCACTACTTTTCCACTAACATCAGCTTCTATTTCGTTCATAAGTTTCATTGCTTCAACAATACATAAAACTGTACCCGGGGATACAACCGCACCAACCTGAACATATGAATCTGCATCCGGTGCAGGAGCTCTATAAAATGTTCCTACTATTGGTGATCTTATTTCATGAAGATTTTGCGCTGTTACTTCAATCTCTTCTTTCGTTGCTGAAGTTTCAGTAGCTACAGGCGTAGTAGTTTGTACTACTGGTTGAGCAGTGGTCTGGATTTGTGGTTGAGTTACAACCTGAGCATTTCTAATCTTCTTTGCAATCTTAATTTTTAATCCATTCTCTTCTATTTCCAGATCCGTAACACCGCTTGTATCAACAATTTTTACCAGCTTTTTTATAAGATCTAATTCCATTTGTAACCTCTTGTTAAGATTTAACTCTTTCTGAATACTCCCCGGTTCTAGTATCTACTTTAAGAACATCGCCTTCATTAATAAAAAGTGGAACATTAATCTGAGCTCCGGTTTCAAGTTTAGCAGGCTTCATTGCACCTGTTGCGGTATCACCCCTAAAACCAGGCTCGGTTTCTACAACCCGGAGATTTATAAATATCGGAATTTCTACAGAAATTATTTCAGAGCCATTGAATAAAATTTCAACCTCTTCGCTCTCTTTTAAAAACTTAAGACTTTCACTAAAATATTCTTTTGCAACATGAATCTGCTCGAAAGTTTCATTATCCATGCACACAAGGGAATCAGCTTCAGAGTAAAGATACTGATATTTTCTTCTCTCCACTCTGACTATTTCAACTTTTTCACCAGATCTGAATGTATTTTCTAACACTCTTCCGGTTTTTAAATTTTTAAGTGTCGATCGAACAAATGCACCACCCTTGCCGGGTTTAACATGTTGAAATTCTACAATGCTGTATAAATCGTTCTTAAATTTAATTATTAAACCGTTTCTGAAATCTGAAGTATCTGCCATAAATAAAATGTATTTGTATCGCTGATTTTTATTAATTATAGTTTATTTGAAAGAAATGACACATCCATCAACACTAAGTTAATGAAAGTAAATCTATTATTCTTAGAAATTCTGATAATAATTTATTGAACTAAAGCCAGATATTTGTCTACTTCTTTATTAGCTGAAGAAGTCATATAATCCTCTTTTATTTTATTGAAAAGGACTTTAGCTTCTTCATCATTACCATTTTTCATATAATTTATTCCCGCAAGAAGCAGGTAGTCAGGATTCTGAGAATTTATTTCGGAAATTTTAGAAGCTTCTAAATATAAATCGGCAGCCTTTTCGTACTCTTTCTGCTCAGCATAATAACCAGCTTGCCCGGCTAAAGCAGTAGCTTTTAAGAAGCCAATACTTCCATCGTATTCTTTATAATATTTAAATGCTTCGTCAAAATTCCCAAGATAAGCATAACAATCAGCAAGATAAATTTTTGCCGTCTCGCCGTTTTCTGTTCCATCATATTGTTCAATAATTTTTTTAAGACCAACTATATTGCTGCCTTCCTTACCTTCAATAGCTTCCAGATAAGCTCCCTGATTAAAAAAATCCATTACTCGTGAGAGCTCAAGTCCGGCTTTTTGGTTCTGTTCGGCTCTGTGATTCAGATAGAAATAAACAGCTGCAGCTGCAACAACAACAATTCCTGCATACCTGCTGCAACAACAACGATTCCTGCATAAGTTAAGATTTTACTTTTGTATTCGTTAAAAAAGTTTTCAAAATTATAATAAAGCTCAACAAGCTTATCCTGTTTTATCTCTTTTTTCGAAAGTTTCTTCTTTTTTTGTAACATTTCCTTGCCCTGAATTAAACAATTATTTAATTAAAAAACCTTGCAAAAATAATACTTTTACTCACAATCTTCCATTTAATTTTGTACGCCCGGCAGGACTTGAACCTGCAGCCTTTGGAACCGGAATCCAACGTTCTATCCAGTTGAACTACGGGCGCAAAAAATCGTTAAAAACGGCTTTATTAAATACCAATGCGGATATGATTTGAAAAAATCCAGGCTTTGTTAAAATAGTAAACCTCAATCCGGTAAACACCCGGTTTTTTCACTTCCAACTCAGCTTTGTTCGACTGGATTTCCTTAATTGTCTCGCCATTACAAACAATCTTTATATCAGCACTCGGAACCGGCAAAGATACATATAAACTAATATTTTCAGAAAAATCCAGTTTATCACCCATATTGAATTTCTTTTTCCCTGATTTTGCAAAGAATTGAAATCCTTTAGAGTTAGCATGATAATCATTTGCTATAAATGATCTTCCATAAGCCAATGCTTCATAAATAGCTTCTTTTGATTTTGCAAGCTTCTGCTTGGAATTTTGCTTTATTAGTTGTGATGGCAGAAGGACGTGATTGTGAATAGATTTGAATAAAACTTTATATGGAAAAATTTCTACCTCAAAAAATCCGAAAAGATTTTGCTTGTGAGCATGTGCATCTACTCCGCCGATACCAACGACTTTTTGTTTTAAGTTAAGTTCATCCCAAACTTTTAGAGTTTCCTGAGGCGGAGCAGTTATAGAACGAAGAGGATGCAGAAATGAATTGTACTTATTCTGCTCAGTCAGATTCTCCATCCATTCTGACATATGATTCCATATTTCAATTCCAGTAAAATCTTCTATACTCCAATCTACCCAGGGATAAGGCGGATGCTCTTTCATATGGTTTCTCTTCTCG
>JARRKF010000340.1:0-3239 GCA_037388405.1 Ignavibacteriaceae bacterium
TTAACTTGTATGTAACCTAACAGCCAGTGAAATGAGAGCAGAAAAACCGACCATTCATCACTGGGATTACGAGCTGGCAGAACTCCTTCCCGTTGGCGTGGAGGAGCAGCCATTCCTATCCTTTTTTACCACTCAACATACCAGGTGTTGTTATACCCCTGATTTTGTTAGTGTAACAACACCTAAAAATTTGTTA
This sequence comes from Ignavibacteriaceae bacterium, assembly GCA_037388405.1. GTDB lineage: Bacteria > Bacteroidota > Ignavibacteria > Ignavibacteriales > Ignavibacteriaceae > IGN2. Next base: position 197 of record JARRKF010000340.1, read on the forward strand.
AAAGAGAAATAACAACCATATATGATACATACTAGTTGTGCCCAACTAAAAAATAAGCAAATGAAAAAAGGTTCACTCCTAATAATTTTAACATTAATTTCTTACCTGGGATTAAGTCAGACAATAAAAAACTTTGTTACTTCTGATAGCATAAAACTATATTATCAGATTGAAGGAGAAGGAGAACCCCTTTTTCTAATATCCATGGGGCCAGGATATGCACCAGATTACCTTTTTCAAGTTTCAGATTCATTGAAAAGTAATTTCAAAGTGATTTTATTACACCAAAGAGGAACTGGTCTTTCAAAAATGGATTCTATTAGGACTTCAAATATGAATATTGAACGGTGTCTGCAAGATATTGATGAATTAAGAATTGAGTTGAGATATAATAAGATTTCTTTAATGGGTAATTCTTTTGGGGGGTTGCTGACAATGTATTATTCTGTAAATTATCCTAATAGAATCAAATCTATCATTCTGGTTGGCTCTGCAGGTATTGATTTGGAATTTACAAGATACTTTCGTGCAAATATATTAAGTCGTTTATCAATTATAGAGGTGAAAGAAATTGAACGTTGGAGTGATAGTATTAGAAGTAATCGAAATGTTAAAAAAGCAAACACTGAAATGATGAAAGTAACAGTGCCAGCATACTTCTTCAATAAAACATACGCTGCTAATTTTTGTAATCAAATCACTGAAGGCACGTATAATCATTTGGTTAGTGATTATTTGTGGATGGATTTGATGAAAAATGGTTATGATCTTAAACCAAAGTTTAAAGAGTTTTCTCAAAATGCTCTTATTATAATTGGTAGGCAGGACATTGTTGGAGAATCTACAGCGTATAAAATGAATGATAATATTCCAAATTCGGAACTGGTAATAATTGAGGAATGTGGACATTTGCCATGGATAGAACAACCAAATATCTTTTATAAAGAAGTTCGAGATTTTCTTAAAAAATAGCAGGGCAACAATAAATTTAGGTCATTTGGCGGATAGTGCAGATTTTGACCGCAGTAACACTTAACAAAACATATAACCATTCGATACCCATCGGTACCGAAAAATGAAAATTAAAAGATTTTGTTAACTTGGATGCACCAAAGAATCCAACAACATGAAGACGGAAAATTCGACCACTCAAAACAAAAGGTAGACATACAAACTAACTGCATAATTCTAATCGATGTAAACGAACCAATTAAGATTCAGATGAAAAAAGTATTGATATCCTATATTTTTATTTTGATTTCTTCGATTTCATACGGTCAGGGCCGATTTGATTCTGCTTTAATTCCAACAAAAGATGGTGCCCTTTTTGCTTTTTCAGACTCAACAAAGTCATTTACGCTTGATATCGTTTCTGATAATATACAACCATTAGAGCAACGGAATTTTGTCATGATTGACAATTGGATATTCCAGGCTTTTAATATTGATTTTGAAAATCCCAAAAACATTGACTTAACGAAAGAAGCCAACATCAAAAAATCAATTTCACAATACGTTAAGTATGAAACTGATTATTTCAAAAAGGAATTAAAATTTCCATGCGATAGTTTGACCCTTAATTGGGAAAAAATTAATGGCAACTATTTTTGTTTCTGGTATTTTAACACACCCGATACCATTGAGTCATTGAAAAAGCAGATGTATCTAACCACAATCTGCTATAATCAGATTTTAAATATGAATATTCCTTTGGAGAAAGGAGTCGATTTTAAAGACGGGAAACAATTTTTATTCAAAATGGCTGAGACTTTAAAAATCTATGACAAACCCATTGATTTTGATGCAAGGCCTGAAAATTAAGAAAGCGGTGTACTAATCACTATATGCCAGGCCGGCGTTGGGTTTGTCATCTTAATCCGCTTTTCCAGTATCTTCCGACCATCTCAACAGCCCGAAACCCCACTCATCGAAAACCCAAAAGATTTTGTTAACTTGGGACAAATCTAACAGCCAACAAAATGAAGACAGAAAATTCGACCAATTACCATCGGGCTTGTGACTTAGCAAAACAGCTTCCTAATTGCATGGGGGGAGCAATCAATAATGTTTTTGGCGACGCTAAATTATAACGTACACAATACATCCCAATAAGGGCGTGTAATAACAATGTTGATACACACTAGTTGGCCAAAATTTAAATGAAGTATTTACCATTTGAAAAGATCACTTACAAGACCAGACTTGATTCATGTGAAATACAGGAAAGGTTGAGTAAAATTATTGAGCCAAAAAAGACATTCAGAATGACGGGGATCTTTGGAAGCAGCAATCATAAACCATATGAAGGGAGTATCAATGGAAGTTCTTTTAACATAAACCGAATAATTGGATATCGAAATTCTTTTCTACCAAGAATAAATGGAATAATTGAAAAGGACTTTAATGGAGCCAAAATAAATGTCAAAATGCGATTACATGTACTCGTAGTCGTCTTTATGTTTATATGGTTTGGAGGAGTAGGAATTGGTTGTTTGGTTATTTTATCAACGCTGTTCAATAGTGAGAGTTTTGACCCAATGACTTTGATTCCTTTTGGAATGCTAATATTCGGTTATGCTTTGGTGACTGGCGGATTCAAATACGAAAGTATTAAATCCAAAAAATATTTGGCTCAATTATTTGAAGCTGAAATTGAAAGAATTAAGTGATATTGAACTAGCAAAATTTGTTAAATATCGGCTTCATGATTTCCTTGAAAACTCTAAACAGAAAATTATTGAAGAAGTTAAAGTTCGCAATTTGACAAATGAGGATTTAGACAATTTATTTGATTTAACGATTAATACAGAAAATGAAACTGGTTTTATTTGTGAACAGTGCGGATCTTCAAGATTCTATAAAGAAACAGATTATGAATTAGTACAAAAATCATATGGGAGTTATGAAGTTGCAGTTGAATCGAATAGGTGTAGAATTTGTGGATTAAATCCAAATAAGAATACACAAAAAGGATTAATCAATAAATTGAAAAAGAGTTTGGGACTTTATAAAGACACACAACTGAAGAGAAATTAAGTTGAAT
>JARRKF010000341.1:0-2848 GCA_037388405.1 Ignavibacteriaceae bacterium
TTTTATCACACTCTTTTTTAATCTGTTATTCTTCAATATCTACTCTATTTGGATTTTAGAATAACAACATATATCCGATCTTCATAATTTCTAAAATTAACACTATCTATTTTACTTGCTGAAATTTAGATGTCATATGCCGTTATAGAATATTTTTTTATGATAATAGATAAGATATTGACACAACCACATCGAATCTGTAAACAAAGTTTAAAACCAACCTTGGATATCGACATTTTATTAGGTGAGAAGTGTTCGAGCCACACGAAGGAACCCTCCAACTTAAACACAAATTTCAAAAAGCATTTGACTGGCTTGAGAAAAGTGGACCGTCTAAACTTAAAACTAATAGAGGAACCGATTTTATTGCTCAAGCTGAGATAACTCAAAAAGGACCTCACACAGGTGAAAAAGTAATACGTTTCATGCAGGATGGAAAAGAGTATGCCAGAGCATATGAATGCTGTTGGGGCCGTTATTATAATTGTAATCGATCCCGTATCGGGATGTATTGTTCATCCCTTGATGGTGTTCTCAATTGATCCTAAATTATTATTAATAGAAAAAGTCTATCACTTTCTATCAATGTATTTATATTATCAATTTTCATATTTGATAAATTTGCGTTATTAATCGCTACCATAATTTATCGTTTTGAAATCTTCATGTTTTACATAAGTCACTAACCGGGAAGGTACATGGAGCATTTTTATTCCTGCAAAATATCATATCCCTCATTTTTACAAAATTCTGGCTATTTTCTTTCACTACTAACGTTTTATATAATTTTACTTTAAAGTGGTTTAAATGAATATATGGTGCAGAACTTGGTTTAATATTTAAAAAAAGATTGGGTGTTCATTAGAGGACTTAATCCATAATGATTGAAATATTAAGAAAAATGTTCGAAGACTACCCGGATAAATCGACAATCGTGTTGAAAGAGAAATGTTCAAACTGCGGTTGCGATACAACCATTGAGATAACGCCCACATCAGGAGGGTTCGGGTTGCAGGGTGGTGCTTTATTCAAGTCTTCAAATAACAAATACACAGCCAAATGCGCTACCTGCTATGAAAAACACGTTAAAATAGATGACAATCAAAAAAGTGAATAAAAAGGCAATGAATAAAAAACTTTCAATAACAACAGACAACCCCGCCCTTTATGGTTTGTTAAATTCTGATCTTCCATATGGTGTAAAGATTGTGTCTAAAAGTCCATACAAAGGGAGAAGTTTTGAAATATCTCGGGGTACTGACATAAAGATTGTGGCTGACTTTGAGGCGATTGAAAAAGATAATTTTGTCGCATGGCTAATTAGCCGCACCAGAGTGTTTAAAGGAGATCATAAGATTAAGATCAATCAAAAAGAAATTCCCATCAATTCCCTCGAAGTCGTAAAACTTATAACAGAGGAAATCAATATCGAGAAATAATAGTGAAAGGATTTATAATTAGCATGAGCAATCTTCAGCCTGACCAAGTCAGATATTATGGAAAATCAGTAGTCTCATTAACTAAAGATGAATTACTTAAAGTTGTATTGGAATTATCAGAGATAATTTTTCATTGTCCTGTATTGGGTAAATGTAAAGAAGTTATGAAACATGTAGGGCAAGAATAAAATCAGAGAATCATTTTGTTAACGATCTCCAAAGTGACTCCGGATCGAGATGCAAACGTTGCTGCATGACGTCTCAAATCATGTGGTTTTAAATGAGTGCCAACCACACTTCCTGTCTTTTTGGTTATTGATCTGGCTGTTTCATAACATATCGGGAAAATACGGCCTTCAGCGTGTGCTGTATTATCATATATATTGAATTGAGATAATTTTTCTTAAGGCGACAAACTGTTCATCAAACTTTGAAATAACAGCAGCTGTCTTTTCCATACTTCCATTTCCGACAGCAATTTCAATCTCTTTTGCAACTTCCTGTAAAGCGATGGCGCCTACATTAGCGGATGCTCCTTTAAGATTGTGAGCATGGTTTTGAACCGATGATGCATCACCATTATTAAGCGCCTCTTTCAATGCCATAAGTTTATTTGGAACATCATTTACAAACTCATTTAAAATTTTACTGGCAAGATTCTCATCGCCCATTAAACGATCCAAAAGACCTTTTTTATCCAAAATATTTTTCTCGGAATTTATATCTCCATCTGTATATTCTTTCCGCTGGAATGAATCACTTTTTACTATCCACTTTTCAATAATATCTAAAAGTTCCTGCGGATTAATCGGTTTACAAATGTAATCATCCATACCTGCTTCCATACATTTCTCACGATCACCTTTCATTGCATGCGCTGTCATGGCAATAACTGGAATTTTGTGATCGAGCACTTTTGATGTTAGATTTCTAATTTCTCCGGTTGCCTTATAACCGTCCATCTCCGGCATTTGGCAATCCATCAATACTAAATCGTATGGCATTATCTCCAAAGCCCTTAAAGCTTCTTTACCATTGTTTACGACATCGGCATTGTACCCAAATTTTCTAAGAATATTCATAGCTACTTGCTGGTTTATAATATTATCCTCGGCCAAAAGGATACGATGCTTGCGTTTTTTATCCTCAGCGATTGAGTGCCTTGTTACAATAGTTGCGGTTTGATTGTTTAGTTCTTCTATTTTCCTGCTAAAAACCGTAGTGAGACAATCATAGAGTTGGGACTGTTTAACTGGTTTTGTCAAATATGCGGCAAAACCTATCTCTTCTATCCGTTTGGCATCACCACGTTTTCCCATCGAAGTCAGCAAGACAAGTTTTGTATTTTTCAAATCTGGATCTTGTTTGATTTTCTGTCCAAGAGTCTCTCCGTCCATTTCGGGCGTCTG
>JARRKF010000342.1:0-2848 GCA_037388405.1 Ignavibacteriaceae bacterium
TGCTTAAATTCTGGCGTCTCAATTTTATAAAAATAAGCACCGCTTGGTAATGAAGAAGCATCAAATGTTAAAGTGTGAGGTCCTGCTTCTTTAAATTCATTTATAAGCAAAGCAACTTCCTGTCCAAGCATATTGTAGATAGAAATTTTAACTGTACTGCCTTCGGCCAGACTATAATTAATTGCTGTTGAGGGATTGAATGGATTTGGATAATTCTGTTCCAAAGCATAGACTGCTGGAGAATGGACTTCTGCTTCAACTTCAGAAGAAAAGTCAAAACTGCCATTAAAATCTATTTGTTTTAACCGGTAAAGATATTTACCGTCTGGAACTTTAGTATCCGTAAAAACATAATTCCTCGGTTCAGTAGTAGATCCGGAACCAGTTACAAAACCAACTTTCTGATACTCAGAATTGATATTCCTTCTCTCCACTTCAAATCCAAAATTATTCAACTCTGTTGCAGTTGTCCATTGTAATAGTACATTATTGCTATGGACATTTGCAGTGAATGAGGTAAATTCTACAGGAACAGGATCATCGGCAGTTATTCTAACTATCGAGAAATTACCTTGAGAACCTGAATTAGCAGTATAACCACTTCCCCAGCATGCTCTAAATAAAGTTCCATAACCAGGCTGAGTAGTTCCAACTGCATCAACACTTCTGGAAGTTCCTGTAAAACCTTCATGTCGAAGTTCAATTAAAAGATTTCCTCCGGTATAAACGTAAACACTGTCAAATATAAAAGTCATTTCTGGTCCCCAATCATTTGGAGTATTTCCAAAAGTATAGGAGTTCGCTGTAACAGTTAAACTACCAGACCTTACCTGTTTTTTAGGACCAATAAAATTTGACGAAAAATCTGCTGTACTCATATTCGCAGGATCAACACTTTGTCCCAAATAGAAATCATAATTTGTAAAAGTGATGTCCGGTGTTGGCCAGTTGGAAGTCGCAGAGGTTGGAAGCCTCCAACTGACAGCTAGAATTTGTTTATTAAGAATAGTAGTCAATTGACTCTCGTGTATTAGAAGCTGATATGTACGAGGTGTTGTAGCAAATTGACTCAAAAAGCCTGCATTACCTGGTGTTCCCGTGTAATCAGTTGGGACGACCTGATAGACAACAGCTTCTTGTGGTAAAATACTTACCGAGAAAAATAGAAACAGAAGAAACGTAAAAAATGATTTCATAGCACCTCCATTTTTAATAGTGATATTGAAATATAATTTATAGAATTTTTTTAAGCAAGAACTATGATACAATATTTGAGCAATTGAAATACTAATAGACATTTTCATTATAAAAATATTCTAATGTTATTAAAACCGCAACCTTTTCTTAAGATTGCGGTTTTAATAAAGATTGCTTCTCCGGCAATTGCCGGATCGCAATGACAATAGAGACTAATCTTTAAACATCGTAGTACATTCCAAACTCAAACGGATGAGGTTGCAAAGCCATTGGTTTAATTTCTTTTTCTATCTTATACTTTATCCAGGTTTCAATAACATCTTCTGTAAACACATCGCCTTTTAATAAGTACTCGTGGTCATTCGCTAAAGCTTTTATTGCTTCATTCAAACTACCTGGAGTGGAAGGAACATTTTTCAATTCTTCCGGTGGCATATCATAAATATCTTTATCCAATGGTTCTCCAGGATCAATTCTGTTAATAATTCCATCCAAACCAGCCATTAACATTGCAGAGAAAGCAAGATAAGGATTAGCAGAAGGATCAGGGCAACGGAACTCAACTCGCTTAGCTTTGGGACTTGTTGAGTACATTGGAATTCTAACAGACGCACTTCTGTTTCTTTGTGAGTAAGCAAGATTAACTGGTGCTTCAAAACCGGGTACTAATCTCTTATAAGAATTTGTTGTCGGATTCGCGAAAGCACAGAGTGATGCTGCGTGTTTTAACAATCCTCCAATAAAATAAAGAGCATCTTCACTCAAACCGGCGTAACCTGGTCCCGCAAAAAGAGGTTTTCCTTTTTTCCATAAACTTGTATGGACGTGCATTCCACTGCCATTATCACCCTGAATCGGTTTCGGCATATAAGTAACAGTCTTATTCCACTGCTTTGCTGTGTTTTTAACAATGTACTTAAACATTAAAAGCTGGTCGGCAGCTTTTACCAAAGGAGCAAATCGTAAATCAATTTCGCACTGCCCGCCGCTTGCAACTTCGTGATGCTGAGCTTCAACATCAATTCCACAATCCATTAGTTTCATTACCATCGTGTTTCTCAGATCATTTAAGGAATCACTTGGTGGAACAGGGAAGTAACCTTCTTTATAACGAGGTTTGTAACCAAGATTCGGACTTTCCTCTCTGCCGGTATTCCATCTTCCCTCAACTGAATCAACATGATAAAAACAACCGTTTGGCTTTGAATCAAATCTCACATCATCAAAAATGAAAAACTCAGCTTCGGGACCGTAATAAACAGTATCAGCTATACCAGTTGACTTAAGATGAGCTTCTGCTTTCTGTGCAATGTTTCTTGGGCAGCGAGTATATTTTTCTTTGGTTGCAGGTTCATAGACATCGCAAATTAAACTTGCTGTTGGTGCTTCGATGAATGGGTCTAAAAACAAAGTCTGTGGATCGGGAATAATTAGCATATCGCTTTCATTAATAGCTTTCCATCCTCTTATTGATGAACCGTCAAATCCGAATCCATCAACAAAAGAATCCTCGCTAAACTGAGTAACCGGAACAGTAAAATGCTGCCACTGACCGGGGAAATCCATAAACTTTAAATCAATGAATTTTATTTTATTTGATTTGATAAAGCTCATCACTTTATCAATTGGAGTTGGAGATTTTGCCATGTAG
>JARRKF010000343.1:0-4596 GCA_037388405.1 Ignavibacteriaceae bacterium
CAACTGCTGCGGGTCTGTAAACATCGGCTGCTGCCAGCAAAACTTTTCTTTTACGTTCCTTTAACCTTTTAGCAAGCTTGGCACAAAATGTAGTTTTACCTGAACCCTGCAATCCTACTACCATTATTGTTGTTATCCCAGATGCATTAAGCTTCAGCTCGGTTTGTGTTGAACCAAGAAGAGCAACTAATTCATCAAAAATTATTTTAGTAATTAATTGTCCCGGTGTTATCGAAGCTATTACTTCTTTGCCGAGAGCTTTCTCAGAAACTTTTTCAATAAATTCTTTTGCAACTTTGTAATTTACATCGGCATCTAAAAGTACGCGTCTTATTTCCCGAAGAGTATCGGATATATTTTTTTCATTTAAACGACCCTGACCTCTTACTTTTTTTAATGCGCTATCTATTTTTAATGATAATTCTTCAAACATGTCTTAATTGAATATTGATTTAAGCTGCAAAAGGAATTTTAAGAACTGGCTTTCAGTGCATTAGCACCGGAGACGATTTCCAGAATCTCTTTGGTTATAGCGGCTTGTCTTTCCTTGTTATAGGTAAGATTTAGTGAACGGATTAATTCCTGTGCGTTAGTAGTTGCATTATCCATTGCTGTCATTCGTGCGCTTAGTTCTGCTGCATTCGATTCTAATAGTGCCCTCCAAAGCTGTGCTTTAAGATGTTTTGGAATCAGCTGTTCGAAGATGAAAAGCTGATCAGGTTCAAAGATATAATTTGTTTGATGAAACTTATCTTCATCATCAGATTTATTTAGTGGAATTGGCAGCAATTGTACTTTTGTAATACGCTGCTGAATCAACGAAACAAATTCATTATATACTAAATATATTTTATCGATTTCACCACTTAAATATTTTGGGATTAAATCTTGATAAATCTGCAAGGTTGCTTGATACTCCAACGAAGAAAATAATCCTGCAAGCTTACCTTCTATTTTATAATCTCTTTTCCTGAAATATTCAGTAGCTTTTTTTCCGACAGTATACACAGTAACCGAATTATTTTCATTTTTTGATTCTACATTGATATGGCTAACTGATTCTTTAATGATGTTAGTATTAAAAGCTCCGCACAAACCTCTGTCAGCCGTTATTACTACAACACAAGTTTTTAGATTACTCTTTGAAACGAAAAAAGGATTTGTTTGAAGAGTTTCTTCCGTAGCAAGATGTGAAAGCATTTCACCTATCTTCTTTGCAAAAGGTCTGGCATTCAGAATTCTCTGTTGCGCACCACGCAGTTTTGCCGTTGCAATCATTTTCATTGCTTTGGTTATCTTCTGAGTGCTTTTAACGCCGACTATTCTGCTTTTTATATCTCTGAGTGTAGCCATTTAACTTTTTAAGCGCTTTTCTTAAAAACTTTCAAAAATTCCTGTGCGGCATTATTAATTTTTTCATCTAGTTCTTTAGAGATATCTTTTTCTTTTTTCAATAATTCGAATATTTCTTTATGGTTCACCTCAAAATATTCCAGAGCTTCTTTCTCAAATCTCTTAACATCAGAAACCGGTATTGAATCCATATAACCACGCGTTCCTAAAAATATACTTACAATCTGTCTCTCAACAGGAATTGGAGAATACTGACCCTGTTTTAACAATTCAACAAGACGGGCACCTTTATTCAATGTGCGTAATGTCGCCTGATCAAGGTCTGAACCAAATTTTGCAAAAGCTTCAAGTTCTCGGTACTGAGCAAGATCAAGTTTAAGTGTACCGGCAACTTTTTTCATTGCCTTGATTTGTGCATTACCACCAACTCGCGATACCGAAATACCAACGTTAATTGCAGGTCTTACTCCAGAATTAAATAAACTGGATTCAAGATATATCTGACCATCTGTAATTGAAATAACGTTTGTAGGGATATAAGCAGAAACGTCGCCCTGCTGAGTTTCAATAATTGGCAAAGCAGTTAAACTTCCACCTCCGAGATCTTCACTAAGTTTTGATGCTCTTTCAAGTAATCTTGAGTGAAGGTAAAATACATCACCGGGATAGGCTTCTCTTCCTGGAGGTCTTCTCAGCAAAAGAGATAATTCACGATACGCAGCAGCTTGCTTCGAAAGATCATCATAAATAACCAGAGCGTGCTTTCCATTATCACGGAAGTGTTCACCTAAAGTGGCACCAGAGTAAGGTGCAATATATTGAAGCGGAGCTGGCTCCCAGGCAGAAGCAGTAACGACAGTTGTATAATCCATTGCTCCATGTTCCTGCAGCTTAGCAACAACCTGAGCAACTGTCGAGCTTTTCTGTCCAATTGCAACATAAATACAATAGACTGGTTTAATTCCTAATGATTTAGCCTCTTCGCTATGAGTATATTTTTGGTTGATAATTGCATCTATTGCAACAGCAGTTTTACCAGTTTGTCTATCCCCAATGATTAATTCTCTCTGCCCTCTGCCGATTGGAATCATTGCATCTATAGCTGCGATACCTGTCTGCACGGGTTCTTTTACAGGCTGTCTTTGGATAACACCTAATGCTTTTCTTTCAAGAGGAAGAAATTTATCAGTATTTATAGCTCCTTTGCCATCAATGGGGTTTCCTAATGGATTGACAACCCTTCCGAGTAATTCTTCACCAACAGGAATTGATGCAACTCTTTTTGTTCTTTTTACTGTGTCACCTTCTTTAACAAGCTGACTTTCACCAAAGAGTACACATCCAACACTATCTTCATCAAGATTTAACACCATTCCGATTACACCGTTAGGAAACTCAACGAGTTCGGTTGCCATAACTTTACTCAATCCATAAACCCTTGCAATACCGTCACCTATCTGAAGGACGGTACCAACATCGTAGATATCTACTTCAGAAATTTCTCCACTTGAAAATTTCTTTTTCAGCTGCTCCAATTGATGCTTAATTGATGCATCATAAAGGGTATCACCAGCTTTTGCTATAAAACCTCCAACTAAACCAATATCCGTTTTAAAATTTAATCTAACTTTTTTGTCAAGAATTTTTTCAAGCTTATTCTGTAAAACGCTTTTTTGATCTTGTGTAAATTCAATCGCGGAAGTAACAACAACACCTTTAATACCCAGATGCTCATCACGCAATTCTAAAAATCTGTTGCAGATAGATTCAAGCAGGTTTTCGCGTTTCTTTGAAATAACAAACTCAATAAAATCCATTGCTTCTTTTGAAACCACTTGGCTAAAAATTTCATTCATTATTTTTAGCTTTAATTCTGGTCTGATAATAGGACTTTCCAGCATTAATTCTAGTTGCTTATTTTGCCTGAGTGTCTCGGCTAAGAGTTGAATGTCAGAGGTAACAGCATCAAGATTATTTTTCTCCACTGCTGTTTCCAGCAACGAGGTTGCATATCTATGTAATACCCTAAAATCAGCCATAACTAATTTTTATTAATTTCATTCAAATATCTGTCAACCACCTGCTTACCTTTTTGAGCATCAAGAGATTCTCTTATTATTTTCTCAGCAGCATTAACAGCAATCTCAGCGATTTGTCCTTTTAACTCTTCAAAAGCTGCATCTTTTTTTCTTTCGATTTCTGAAGAAGCTTCGTCAATTATCTTTTTTGCCTGTTCCTTACTTTCCGATAACATTTGATCCTTAAGCGACTGTGCATAATTCCTGCTTTGCTCAATAATCTTTTTCGATTCTTCTTCTGCTTTTGCAAGGTTCGCCTGATTTTCTTCCAAAATCTTCTTAGCTTCTTCTTTTGCTGTTTCAGCCTGTGATAATGCTTCTCTTATATCATTTTCACGTTTATCAAGAGCTGAGAGGATGGGTTTCCATGCAATTTTTTTAAGTAAAATTAACAATATAATAAATGTAACAACTGTCCATATCATCAGGCCAGGATTAACATCTAGTAAGCCACCACTACCGCTTTCAGAAGCTATAACCGCTAAAGTAATTTCAGCCAGCATTATTATCTCTTTGATTTATGCTTTAAGAGAAAGAAGAATACAGATAACCAGTCCGAAGAACGAAATTCCTTCGATGAGTGCTGCAGCAATAATCATTGAAGTTCTTATTGCGCCAGCTGCTTCCGGCTGTCTTCCACTTGCATCCATTGCTGAACTTGCAAGTTTACCGATTCCAAGTCCGCCCCCGATAACTACGAGACCGGCTCCTATTCCTGCTGCTAACCATGCTAAATCCATTTAAGTACTCCTTTATTTTAATAAGTGATTATTTAATGTTCTTGATGAACTGCCATACCTATAAACAGGGCAGTGAGCATCGTAAAAATATAAGCTTGAATTAATGCCACCAGTATTTCCAATAAATAAATAAAAATTGCGAACGCTACTGAAACCGGTGCAATAAAAATAGTTCCCATAAAAAATATTAAACCAATTAAAGCCAGAATAACTGTATGACCTGCTATCATATTTGCAAAAAGACGTATGCACAATGCAAAAGGTTTTGTGAACAAACCAAGAATTTCTACCAGCACCATCAACGGAAGCAACATAACCGGAATTCCATGTGGAACTAATCCTTTGAAATAACCGAAAAATCCGTTCTGCTTTATTCCACCGAATTGAATCATCACAAAAGAAATTATAGCTAAGGCTGCTGTCAT
>JARRKF010000344.1:0-5111 GCA_037388405.1 Ignavibacteriaceae bacterium
TTTCTGAATAGCGTTTGAATAATGTTTCCGAATTGCTCATTTTGCCTTTGTCATTCTGGCTTGTCCAGAATCTACGATCAGATTCCCGAGTCGCTTCGCTCCCGGGAATGACTGTGAAGATTAGAACAATCTAATTCTTTTCCATTCCGCTGTAATACATCTGTTCAATGAGATAATTGTATTTTTCTTCAACAACTTTTCGCTTGATTTTTAAACTCGGAGTAATTTCACCGGTTTCGATGGTAAATGGCTTATCCAGCAGAGCAAATTTTCTAACTCGTTCGTAATTAGCGAGTTTTTTCTGAAGCTTCGACATGTCATCTTCAATCAGCTTATAAATCTTTTCATTCCCTGTTAGATCAGACTCACTCTGATAAGGGATTTTGTGTGCATCTGCATATTCCTTTAAAGCATCATAATCAGGAACGATAAGTGCACTAAGAAACATTCTTCTATCTCCAATAAGCACAAATTGATCAATGTACTTGCTGGTGAGAAAAATATTTTCAATAGGTGTTGGAGCAATATATTTCCCTGCACTCGTTTTAAATAAATGTTTTTTTCTATCAGTAATCATTAAAAATCCATCCGAATCAAATACTCCTATATCACCCGTATGCAGCCAGCCATCAACCACTGTTTCTTCAGTTTCTTTTTTCTTTTTAAAATAACCTTGCATTATGTTTGGACCGCGTGCAAGTATTTCTCCATCTGGGGCAATTTTTACTTCCACTTTAGGAAGTGGTTTTCCGACAGTTCCAAATTTATAGTCATCGGGTCTGTTTGCGGCTATTACTGGTGACGACTCTGTCAATCCGTATCCCTCAACAATTTGAATTCCGACTGCTTCAAAGAATTCACCTAGCTCTTTAGATAATGCAGCCCCACCTGAAATAAAAAATCTTAATCTGCCGCCGGTTCGTTCACGTAATTTTTTAAATACAAGTTTGTCTGCAATTCTGTGTTTTGCCGTGAGTGCAAATGGAACAGAGCCTTTCTTTTTTGCGGCAATGAATTTTTTACCGATTTCAAGTGCCCAGTAGAATATTTTTTGTTTTGTTACCGATTGACTTTCAACATTCTTTATTATTCTTGATTGAATTCTTTCAAAAAGTCTCGGAACGGAAGTCATTAAAGTTGGTTTTGCTTCCTGAAGATTGGTTGCGACCTTCTCTATACTTTCAGCATAGTAGATTGTGCATCCCGCAGCAAATGCAGTGTAATAACCTGCCATCCTTTCAAAAATATGACAAAGTGGTAGAAAGGAAAGGAAAATATCATCTTTAGTTATTGGAAAAATTTCTAATGCACCATTAACATTCGAAACGATATTTCTGTGCGTGAGTATTACTCCCTTAGGTTCTCCGGTGGTTCCTGAAGTATAAATAATTGTACAAATATCATTCTGCTTAATTTCATCCGAAGTTTTTTTAAGTAAATCTGGATTTGCTTTCTTAATCTTCTTACCTTTTTTCTGGACTTCTTTGAAAGTCAGAATATTTTGTTTTCCGTCGCTATCTTCATGCTCGTTAAAAATTATAATGTGTTTTATGTGTTTACAATTTTTTATGATCTTTAAAACTTTATTTAGCTGAAAGCCGGTTGAAACTATTATGGCTTTAGCTTCTGAATCATTCAGAATATATTGAATAGAATCTGAGGTTAGAGAAGGATAAAGAGGAACATTTATAATTCCGAGCAGTTGCATTGCAAAATCAGCATAGACCCATTCCGGTCTGTTCTCTGAAATAAGGGCGATGGAGTCATTTCTCTTTAAACCAAGTTCCTTTAATCCATAAGCGAATAAATCAGTTTCCTCTTTGAGTTCTTTGTAGGTAATTCCCTTGTAAACATCATTAACTTTTCGTTGAATTGCGTAACCGCCCTTCTTAATACCGTAATCTTCAGTTAAAAATCTATAAAGCTCAGGGATGGTACTGAATTCTTTTAAAAGTGCCATTGTTGATACTCCCAATTATTTTCGACAGGATAGTATGATATTAAGGTTGGCGTGAAGTTAAACACCTCTCGCTTCTCTTTCCCTCTCATTTAATTATGTTTAAAATAATATCAGAAGATTTAAATGCAAAGCTGAATTTTTCAGAAATATGATATAGAAAATATAATTATCACCATTACTTCAAATTGATTCTCAGAACCAAAACCGGTAATTTTAATGTCAAAATTTTTCAAATATGAGGATATAAATGTCAAACGCATATTTTAAAGTACCACAACCTATAAATGAACCAGTAAAAACCTACAAACCAGGAAGTTCCGAACGAGAAGAATTAAAGAAAAAATTAGTAGAACTGAAATCTAAACAGATAGAAGTCCCACTAATAATTGGTGGCGAAGAGATAAAAACCGGTAATACTGAAAAAATGGTAATTCCGCATAATCACAGTCACGTTCTTGGGATCTATCACAAAGCAGGTAAAAAAGAAGTTGAAATGGCTGTGGAAGCTGCACTTGAAGCAAGAAAAGAATGGGCTGAGATGCCATGGGAACACAGAGTTTCGGTTTTTCTTAAGATTGCAGATTTACTTGCTGGTCCATGGCGGTCAACTATAAATGGTGCAACTATGCTAGGACAGTCTAAAGTTGTTCACCAGGCAGAAATTGATTCTGCTGCAGAGCTTGTTGATTTCTATAGGTACAATTGCTACTTCATGGCTGAGTTGATGAAAGAACAACCATATTCACCTTATGGAATGTGGAATCGATCAGAGTACCGACCACTCGAAGGTTATATCTTTGCTGTTACACCTTTTAACTTTACATCTATTGCAGGTAATCTTCCTACTGCACCGGCGATTGTTGGAAATGTGAGTTTATGGAAACTTCAGCATATTATTTAATGAAATTATTTGAAGAAGCCGGATTGCCTAAAGGAGTAATCAATTTCGTTCCCGGTTCAGGTGGACAGGTTGGAACGCCAGCAATGACAAATCCGCATCTTGCAGGTGTTCACTTTACGGGTTCAACCAGTGTTTTTCAGAATATGTGGAAAGTAATTTCTGATAATCTTAAGAATATGAAATATTACCCCCGCATCGTTGGTGAAACTGGTGGTAAAGATTTTATTTTCGCTCACAACTCTGCAGATGTTGATGCTTTAGTTGTAGCTGCTCTGCGTGGAGCATTTGAGTATCAGGGGCAAAAATGCTCTGCAGCTTCGAGACTGTATATCCCTAAATCCTTGTGGAAGGAGTTCAAAGAAAAATATGTAGCTGAAATCGGAAAAATAAAAATGGGAGAATTGATAAAGGAGCTTTCGAATCAATAACAGATTATATCAAATATGCAAAAAGTTCAAATGAAGCTGAGATAATAACTGGTGGAAACTTTGATGATTCTAAGGGGTATTTTATAGAACCGACGACTATTGTTACCACAAATCCAAAATTCAAAACAATGGAAGAAGAAATATTTGGTCCTGTTTTAACAATGTATGTTTATGATGATAATAAATTTGACGAAGCATTAACTTTGTTAGATGAAACTTCTCCTTATGCATTAACGGGTGCAATCTGGGGACAGGATAGAAAAGCGATAATTAAAATGTCAGACAGGTTAAGAAATGCCGCGGGAAATTTCTATATAAACGATAAGCCGACTGCAGCAGTTGTTGGTCAGCAACCATTTGGTGGAGGAAGAGCTTCAGGCACGAATGATAAAGCAGGAAGTGCGATGAACTTATTACGTTGGATGACTGCGAGAACAATCAAAGAAACTTTCGATCCTCCAAAGGATTGGCATTATCCGTTTATGAGTGAGAAATAAATATTTGTCAAGCTGAACTTGTTTCAGCTTCTTAGTTTTTTTATTGAGATTTTGAAACAAGCCTGCCTGATGTCAAGGCAGGTTCGGAATGATTAAAAAAAGTCAGTTAAATTAATTAAAGGAAGTTTTAATGAAACGATAAAACAATTACAGCAAAAAGGAATTAACCAGTATGTCGTCAAATCACAGATTCATGCTGGCGGCCGAGGAAAAGGAAAATTATATAATCCTAAAAATCGAAATGAATTAATTCTGGAGGGCGGAGTTAAGTTCACAACTTCAGTTGAGAAAGCAAAGGAGTACGCAGAAAAGATTTTGGGAAATCTCCTAGTTACACATCAAACCGGTCCGGAAGGAAAAATAGTAAAGACTCTTTTTATAACGGAAGGTCTTGATTATAAAAAAGAATTGTATCTCGGACTTTTACTTGACAGAGCAGTTTCCAAAAATGTTATAATGGTTTCAACCGAAGGCGGTGTTGAAATAGAAAAAGTTGCAGCCGAGACTCCCGAAAATATAATTAAAGAATGGGTCGATCCTGCTATCGGATTGCAGTCTTATCAGGCTCGCAGACTTGCATTTGCACTTGGACTTGAAGGAAATGCTTTCAAGAGTTTCATACCTTTCATAAAATCGCTATACAATGCTTACGAAAAAACGGATGCTTCTCTATTAGAAATAAATCCACTAATAATTACGAACGAAGATAAAGTTGTTGCTCTGGATGCAAAAATGAATTTTGATGATAATGCACTCTACCGTCATCCTGATATTGCTGCTTACCGCGATTTAGATGAAGAAGCACCACTTGAAATTGAAGCTTCAAAATACAATCTTAATTACATAAAGCTTGACGGAAATGTTGGATGTATGGTAAATGGTGCCGGACTTGCGATGGCAACAATGGATATAATTAAACTAGCCGGAGGTGAACCCGCAAACTTTCTTGACGTTGGCGGAACCGCAAATAAAGAAACTGTTTCAAGCGGTTTTAAAATAATTCTCTCCGATAAGAATGTTAAAGCAATTCTGATAAATATTTTTGGTGGAATTGTTAGATGCGACCGAGTTGCGCAGGGAGTAATTGATGCGGCTACAGAAATGAACGTTTCAGTTCCCATAGTTGTACGACTTGAAGGAACTAATGCAAAAGAAGCAGGAGTACTTTTGAGGGAATCAGGTTTGAATTTTGAAGTTGCAGATTCATTTAATGATGCTGCGCAAAAAGTGACGGCAGTACTAAAAAATTAAAAGTTATCTGTTAAGAACGTTTGAAGCCTCGTTCATTCGGGGCTTTTTTGTGCCCGATATTTGCTGCAAAAAAA
>JARRKF010000345.1:0-2841 GCA_037388405.1 Ignavibacteriaceae bacterium
CAAAAGTTCACAGTGGTGATTTGAGAGTTGAAACAAAAGAGGGCGTTGGGACAGAATTTATTATTATATTGAATAATTAAATCATTCTTATGAAAATCAAACATCCACAAATTTTTTGTCACCTGATAACCGGCCTTGTGTTGTTTATTTCGTGTCTGTCGTCCGTCGGTTATGCACAAAGGAATTACCTATTCGAAGATATTTCGATTCCTGAAGGGCTTTCAAACTCTTCAGTCAATTATATCTTTCAGGACAGCAACGGGTATCTCTGGGTTTCAACTAATGACGGCCTTAACAGATATGATGGAAACAATATAAAGGTATTTAAAAACGATCCAAATGACTCCACTACGATACCAACTAATGACTGCTATGCTATTGCAGAGGATGCGGACGGATATATCTGGGTTGGTGTGTCAAATAATTCGATCGCAAAATACGACCCAAAAAACGAGGCTTTTCACAGCTATCACTTAGCAACCGCTAGTCTCACTAAAATATCATATGCTTACAATGCTCTTTTAGATTCGAAGGGGAATTTATGGTTCGGATCTACATATGACGGAATTCAAAAATTCAACAAATCAAAAAATAAGTTTGAACAGGTACACCTTAATGATGGTAAAAAATATGTGCAATGGGGTAATATTTTTAGTATAATAGAATTAAAGAATGGGAAAATCCTCGCCGCCGATTATGCAAACGGTATAGAAGTATACAATGAAAAGCTTAATTTATTTCAGCAATATCACCTTAAAGAAAATTATAATCCCTTAGAAATCCAGGTCATTTATGAAGACGGATCGGACAATATCTGGTTTGGCGGCAGAAATCAATTAGTAAAATTTTCTCCTTCCAATCATACTACTGAAGATTTCGATTTATTCCGTCTGATCAAAAATCCCACGGTCTATGATAACATTACAGGAATTGTGCAGGATGATGAAGGATACATATGGGCAAGTGTTTATTCACAGGGGCTTTACAGGATTAATCATAAAACAAAAGACATCAATCAAATCAATTATAGTAATAATGAGTTAAATACTTATGGGCGGGACGTTATTAATAACGTTTATAAAGACAAATATGGGGTTATCTGGCTTGGTATATGGGGAAAAGGTCTTATCAAATTTGATCCGCTCAGAGAACCATTTAATTTTTATAAGTTTTTGACCGGGGATATCGCAAGTTCCGGCTCAGATTTCCCAACAGTATTTACAAGTTCACCTCAAAGTAAAGAAATAACCATTGGAACATCTGAGAAGGGCTTATTTAGTTACGATCCTGAAAATCATAAGTTAAATAATATAAAATTCAATGTTAACCAGTCTAAAGTTACCGGGGGAACTATAAATATTCAGGGTCTTGCTGTTGATATTGAGGGTAATAAATGGTTCGCTTACAATTATCTTGGTCTCAACAAAATTGATAAAAATAATTCACTAAGCACTTATAAGTCACCTTATATGAGCAAGACTTCAAGCTATTATATAAACTCTATAAAAATTGGTTCATCGGGTAATATCTGGATGGCTTCAAGGCAGGGAATTGAGAAATATAATCCCATCCAAAATCAATTTACATTCCTACCCACGATCATGAATAAACCAATGACCCAGGAGCTTTCACAAAAAATACATAAAATAGCAGGCTCAGAAGAACCGATAGCTTCCATATTAAAAGTCGGGGAAGCCTCAAACCTGGAGAAGACATTCACTCTTAATTCCGACCAAAAAGTTTTAATAATTTGTCTTGGAGAGGGACAAATGGATGTGAGCGTGGGTCTTTCAGATGCAGGATCACTATTAAGCGAAGACGGCAGAACGATCTGGTCGCTGAATGATCTATTTCAGACCTTTAATGACGGGGGAGGATATAAAAACCGGATTGGTTTTGGCTGCTTAAATTTGAAAAAGGGAAACTACAAGATCAGATACGCTTCAGATGTAGGTCACTCTTATGGAAACTGGAATGTAATGCCGCCTCCTGACTCTTTGTGGTACGGAATCCAGATTTTGAGTTTAACGGAATCTGACTATAACAGCATTAGTAAATTGAATGAAAAAGCAATTAACTCCGACAAATTCATGCCGATGGAAGTTGGCACAAGTATTGAATTCAGTAAGCGGTTTCCTGATGTTCTCTGGTTAGGTTCGACTGTAAGCGGATTCTTTAAATATAATCTGGCAACGGGTAATTTTAAGCAATACAATTTTGACTCATTAAATTTCAATTCTCTGAATAACTATATTAATTGCATTTTTGAGGATAGAGAAGGAATAGTGTGGGTCGCGACTGCAAACAGTTTATTAAGATTTGATCCTGTCACTGAAAAAATAAATAGGTTTGACCAAAAAGACGGCCTCCCTTCCAATCAAATTAATTCAATTATTGAAGATCTTGATGGGAGTCTCTGGATTAATACATCAGCCGGTTTATCCAAACTTAATAAAAATGATCCTGAGGATAAGTGGAATTTTGTCAATTACGATACGCAGGACGGGCTACAAGGTTATACTAACAGCAAAGCAAGCTGGGTAGGGAAGGACGGCGAGATATTTTTAGGAGGTATGGATGGGTTCACATATTTCTATCCCGGGAAGATAAATGAAGTTAAACCTGATATAGTTATTGAAGATATAAAAATTTCAGATGTATCTCTCTTATCGGATTCAGCTGCGGTTAAACTGCAAAAAAGCATACCAAAGCTTGACAATCTGGATCTTTCTTACACACAGAATAATATTTCATTTGAGTTTGCATCGATCCATTATACAAGACCGGAAAAAAATAAAATTATTTATAAACTGGATGGATTTGATACACACTGGATACCCA
>JARRKF010000346.1:0-2840 GCA_037388405.1 Ignavibacteriaceae bacterium
GGAACGGGAATTATAGGGAAGTCCGGTGCGGTGATTTATTCAGAATTTAGTTCGGAATATTTAGAGATCCTGAAACAAGTTCAGGATGAAACATCAAATCCGGCGCTGTCGCGCAACTGTAAGTTCAGTATGCAAAAGGCAGTAAGCAATATACAATATTGCCTACAGCCTATTGAAAATTGCCTACTGGAGAGAGCCAGGAGACCTGCCGTAAGTAAAATTTAATTAACCTTCGCGAGAATCCCGCAAAAGGGATAAAGAGGTTTGTTAAACGATTGTCTTCAATTCATCATTCGTTTTCTTACAACTTTTAACCCGCGAAGTTACTTAACATTAAAGTGGTAACTTCTATGGTAAAAATAAAATTCATCTTACTCTTTACAGTTTTTCTGTTTTCGGTGCAATCCTTTTCTCAGAAAAGTATTGTACAAAAAACCGACACATCCGGTTTTTATAAATTAACTGATGTTGTAATAACTGCAAATCGGACACCTTCCAGCACTTTTGAATTAGCAAATTCAATTTCGGTGATTGACTCCGCAGAAATTGTTAATAAAAATTCATTTAATGCTTTTGATGCTTTAAAAAATGAATATGGGTTGAGTTTTGCACAGCAAGGAAACAAAGCCGGTGTAGCTAATGTTTTTATCAGAGGAGGAAATTCTTCTTCTGCATTAGTACTTATTGATGGAGTTGAAGTAAACCTGCCGAATGACCCTAATAACTTCTACAATTTCTTTGCTTTAACTGATGAAAATATCAGTAGAATTGAAGTGTTGAGGGGTCCGCAAAGCACTCTTTATGGTTCTGATGCACTTGCCGGAGTAATAAATATTATTACTTCAAAAGGATCAGGGAAACCATCATTTAATTTTGCAACCGAAGGTGGAAGTTATAATACTTATAAAGCTGCTGCATCTTCGCTTGGTGAAATTGGTAATATGAATTATTCATTTTCACTAAGCAGATTAAAGAGTGATGCCTTTTCATCAGCCTCTTCTAAATACGGAAATAAAGAAAAAGATGGTTACCGAATAGATAATATTAACGGTTTACTTGGTTACAATTTTTCTAAAAATTTTGAAGCGAATCTTTTCTTAAGATTTAATAAATCCCGATCCGATCTCGATCAATCATTTGGTTCGCCGGAATTTTGGGACGATCCTACTTACGTTTTCAACCAGGAAGAATTTTTTATCAGAGGTCAGGGAAAGCTAAATCTTTTTGATGGCAAATGGAATCAAAAGTTTGGTTTGACATTCTTTAGAAATGTTAGAAATTATTCATACGATACTTCCTCAGTAAGTGCATATTACTCAAATAGTATGTACGACGGAAGGAAGTACAAAGCTGATTGGCAAAACGACATTCAATTGTTGGATAATAATTTATTAACTACCGGAATTGATTTTGAATTGGAAGAAAGTTCTTCAGAATATTATCAGTTTCCGGTAATATTTCCTTCGGATTCGAGTGTAACTCCGATGAAAAATATGAAAAACATTGGCATTTTTGTACAGAACCAATATAAAATGGATGATAACTTTTTTGGAACAATTGGAATCAGGTACGATTATTATAATCAGTTTGGTTCGGCATTCACATTTCGTATTGCACCCGCATATATATTCTGGCAAACAGGTACAAAAGTAAAAGCTACAATCGGTTCTGGATTTAAAGCACCATCGCTGTTTTATCTGTATGATCCCTCGTACGGTAACGAAAATCTAGAGCCGGAAAAAAGTCTTGGCTGGGATGCAGGCATAGAACAATATTTTTGGAATGAGGGAATTTCAATTGGTGTAAATTATTTCCAGAATTATTTTGATAATATGTTTGGATTCGATCCTATCACATTTAAAACGATTAACGTTGATAAAGCAGAAACTAATGGAATTGAAATTTTTGCAAAAACAAATTTATTCAATCACTTAGACCTTAAAACCAATTATACTTACACAAACGCAATAAATAAAAGTGAAAACTCGACCGATTATGACAAAAGGTTATTTAGAATTCCTGAGCATAAAGCGGGTTTATATTTAAGCTACTCATTTGTCAATGCTGCCAATGCCAACATTGAGTTAATTTATGTTGGAAATCGGGAAGAACCTGATTTTGTAAACTATGGCTCAAGAATAATCGTTCCGGATTATTTTCTAATAAATCTTGCCGCACATTATGATTTGTTTTCTTTTTTGAGATTAAAAATCAGGATTGAAAATTTACTTGATAAACAGTACGAGGAAGTTTATGGTTACGGAACAGCAGGGTTTTCTGTTTACGGTGGAATTAGTTTTGAAATCAAGTAAGATTAAAAATAAGAGAAAGAGTAAGAAGGATTTTATAAATACATTTATTTTTCGTTTTGACTTTTGACATTAAATAACTTTATCTTTAAATAATTATAAACTGAAAATATTATTCAACAGATTTTAAGCGAAAGGATAACACTATGGAAAAGATAACTCCAAAATTTTGGATTCTCACTCTAATGGTATTTGCAGCTGCATTTGTTCGATTGATCCCTCATCCACCAAACTTTGCACCGGTTGCTGCAATGGCTTTATTCGGTGGTGCCTACTTTACTAAAAAATGGGCTGCTTTTCTTGTTCCACTTGTAGCAATGTTGGTTACCGATTTATTTCTCGGATTTCATCCAACAATGTGGGCAGTATATTTAAGCTTTGTTCTAATTGTAGCGATTGGAATTTTGATGATAAGACAGAAAAAGGTAACCAGTATATTCTTTGCTTCTGTAACTACTTCGGTTGCATTTTTTATTATTACTAATTTTGGTGTCTGGATGTCCACTCCTTACTATGAAAAAACCGGAGCCG